>CAYXPO010000185.1:0-8364 GCA_964466925.1 uncultured Nitrospirales bacterium | reverse complement strand
AATTTTCCAAGGAAATCCGTACTCCTGACCGGCTATCTGCGGAAGATGGGTTAACCCGCCGGGGGCGTTGGTATGACTGTGGCGGCTATTTTATCTTTCGGCTAAAATGTAATTGGATTGCATTTTAGCCGAAACCAAGGTAGTTTTGCGTGTTTGTTGGCTAATCCAGCTTTTTATAAAAATCCGCTTCATGATCTGACAGGCTGTTTTGTTGGATCATTTGTTTGATTTGGTTGAGGTCGAGGGTGCGGGGAGTTCCGGCGGAACCGGCCGGGGTGGTAGATTCGAGGGCGGACTGGGCCAGAAGGCCGTGGGTCTGGGACAGGGTGAGCGCGCAGAAGAGCAGGGCCACGGCGGCCACGGTGAGGAGGAAGATTTTCTCATTCTTTTGCATGGCGGCACCTGTCGCAGTGGATACAATCGAGTTCGTCAACATTCCGCACGCCGAGATCGCAACGGTTTGGGAAGGTGGGGGGACTGATTCGCTTAAGGATACGGAGACTTTTCAACAAGGCAAGAAAGGCCCCGGCAGGGCAGAGATTCCGGCACCAAAACCGGCGGAAGAAGGCGGATAGCCCCAGAACAGCTATTGCCAATCCCAATACGATGCCGCCGCGTGCGGAACCGAAGAAGGTGATTAGAGGGTCGGCGGTCAAGACGGCGCTGTCACGGGTCAGGGCATAAAGAACCACGAGCAAGAAGAGCAGAAGGTATTTTATGAGGCGCGCGTAGCGCCAGACGCGCTTGTCCGGGTCGAAGGCAAAACGCTTTGGGCGCAGATGGCCGAGGAGTTCCTGTGCCGCTCCGAAGGGGCATATATACCCGCAATACACATTTCCGAACACCAACAGCAGCACGGGCAGCAGCACCACCATGAAGAAGGGCGCGGTCCAGAGTCCTGGCAGCCCCTCGAACGCCAGCGAGGAAAAAAGCTGCTGGGTGGAATATTGGAGGTTTAGCCAGAATCCCAGCACGGCCACGCTGGCCATCAATATTCCACGCCGAATCCAGGGATTGGGCCAATACCGCGCCATCACACCTACCGTGAAGAATCCCGCCAGCCACCAGAAATTGACGTCTCTGTGAGTACGAGGCGCACCCGGAGAACTCGTATTTACCTCTTTTCCCAGCGCCACGGAAGCAAAGCCGCGTCCGGCGGTTTGCAGGGTCTCCAGAATGGCGTTTGAGGAGAGCGTGGCCCCGCTCACGCCGTCCACCCCTTGAAACGCCTGTTCATCGAGCAGGTTTTTCCCCTGAAGCGAATTCAACCAACCTTCCAGCATGTGCAAATAGGCCGGGGTCTCACGCGATTGCATCACTTGTACTTTTGTCAGCACGCCATTCTGGTCCATGGCGATGGCCAGAACGATGGGGCCGCCATAGCCGCGGATGCCGGGAACAAAGGACCGGCTATCAAACACGGCCACGCCTTCCGGGGAAACGAAGTACTGCGCGGTGGCGCCGTCCGGCAATTTCGCCTCGCGTTTTTCCATGGAGGTGTTTTCCAACATACTTTTGGCGGCATTGGCAAGACGAAGTCCTTCTTTGCCACGGTACGCCCCTGCCGCCAAATCCGACACCAGGATAAGAAAAATCCCCGTCCCCGCCAAGCTGTATCCCGCCATGCGCGCAATTCTGTCTACCCTGTCGTCTTCTTTTCGTGTGGAATATCGTCCATAACTGAGCGCAATGCTAACGATAATCAGCAAAGCCAAGATGGGCAGACAGGCATTAACGCCAAACAGCGGGATAAGCCAAAGCCCGGTTACGACAGCCCCAACGGCCGCGCCGAGATGATCGAGCGCCTCCAACATGGTTCCGGAAACAATCGTGGCGTGTTGGGCCGCACGGAGACGTTCCGCCGCCAAAGGGAAAACCGAACCGGTGACAAGCCCGGCCAAACAGAATAGAAGTGCGTATATGATTTGGCTTTCTATGTTTTGGGTATAGAACAAGAGCAAGATGACCAATAGTTCGGCGGCGCCCAGAAGAGGGAGCAGGCGTGACGAGTGAGAGTGTTTCGCCGCTTCACTCCTTGCAATGACAGAAGTGCTCGTTCCCAAATCGTACTTGGGAGCGCACTTGTCTTCAAAGCGGTGCTTTGTATTTTTTCCTGAGTTGCGCGTTACCATCCGCTGTATTCCCGCGCCGCCCAGACCTGACCCCAGCATGAACAACGCGGACATCAGGCCGATATTCAGAAACAACGCGCCGAAGCGGGCCTGGTAATTCAGGAAGAGCACCATGCTTAATGAAATGGCGATGCCGCCGGTGGCGAAAATCAGAAAGGAGGTATCGAAGGGATGATAATATACCTCTTGCGGAGTTCTTGGGCTCCTTCGGGCATGAATGCGGAGCACCATATAAATCACGATAGCCCCAATCACCGTCCACCAGCCGATTCTGAGAATCACAGGCAGGTGCTCCGCCAGTTTTTTCACGCCTGCCTGCCGCAGGGCGGTCATCAAGGCAAAAAGCAACGCTTTGGGGCGGGCGTCCGTATTGAGCAACATGCCGGGGTCTGCCGCTTTCGTAATGTCCTCATATTTTCCCCGCTGGAAAGCGATACGGTCCTGTGGGAAGAGCACAAGGAGTCCTTCCGGCGGGTAAACCGCCGCCGCGCCGGGAATCTGTGCGAAGCGGTCCCGAAGGGCGGATCCCGATTCGGTCAAGGGGCTTGCCTGACTTCCAATGAGCCAAGATTCGTCTCCTGGTTTGATGGCCATTACGGGAAAGACGGTTGAGAAGGTAAAAACACTGGATGCGCCCTGATAGGCCAGTTCTCCGCCTAGATAATTTGCGCCGCCGTTCATCCGCAAAGCGGCCACGCCCCCCGGTTTCATCGTGTTGGCGATGAGGGCGAAAAATTCACGGCTGCCATACCGGCTCAAAATGAGGGTGGATGGGTCAGGAAGATTTAAAAGGATCAAATCGTACGCGTTAGTCTTTCCGGCGAGGAAGGCCCGTGGGTCTTGTGTGGGTGTCTGGATGCGGTGCACATTTGCCAGAAATTCTTTCGGCAGGACGTTCATGAGACCTTCGGGATAGCGTGGATCGGGGTGCAGCCAGGTGATGTCCGTGATCTGCGGAATCCGGAGGAACTGCAGGGCGATGTGCAGCGAATCGGGTCCCACCAGCAATACTCGCGACGCCGTGGGGCATTGCGAAAGGGCGATGGCGGTCACTGCTCCGCCATGTTCCGCGTTGGGCAACGTTTCGCAGACTTCCCCGTTTGACAAGACCACGAATTGGTGTTCACGCTGTCCGTACAGGTATTCCGCATGGGAGGTTGAAAACGAATCTTGGTAGAATTCGCGTGGCAGGAGCCGCCCCCACTGTTGGGCTGCATCCCAGCGCGCCCAAGTTCCGCCTACTCCGGCGCACAAGACCAGGAGAAGCACAATTGCGGGGACAAACTGTATTCTTGGTTTGGGTGAAGCCAGCGTCATGGCCGCGGCCACTATCAGTCCGCTGATCAGAAAAATCGTTTGCGCGGAAATATGGTTCCAGAGCAGCACGGTAACCGCCGCACCACCAAGTGCAGCGCCCAGCGTTTCCAGCACATACACGCGCGCCACCGGCAAAGAGGCGCGATGTTCTTGTTCCCACCAGGGGCATGCGAGGGTGAACAGCCAGCCGGTTACGGCACTTACGGGCGCATTTGTCAGTAGTGACCACGCCAGCAGGGCTTTGTAGGGAAAGACTTCATACGCGGTTACCCCCGCCAGTCCGCGTGCCCCGCGAATCAGGTAGTGCTCAATCACGAACGCGGGGATATACAGCAATGTCAGCCAGGGGAAATGCGCGGCGCACCGGGGGGTTGCGCGGCCCGCCAACGCTCCCGCCGCAATCCATAAAAACCATGTGGCGAAAAAGACGCCGACGGAAAGTTCACTGCCCTCGAATACCGTAAGGAAGTCCCGGAAGAGGAGTGTTTGCGCCACCAGTGCAAAAAAGCCCAAGGCGGCAATGAGCGGGGCGGAACGTCCTGCGGAAACCGGTTTCACTATTTCTCCTCGCCAAAGACAATCGCTTCAAACACCTCGAATTTCGCGCCTTCCCGCCAGGCCTCCTGCGGCATCCCCGCCTTCATGGCGAGATGGTTCAGCATGGTGTCGCGGTCCCAGCCCTGTTCGGGGGCCACCTGCGGCAAAAAGACCGCCCGGTTCGCGCCTTTGGTGAGCAACACGCCATGTTTGCCCACCACAATGTCCTCGTAGGAGTTCACGGGCGCGGGCGGCGTCAATGCGGAAATTTCAATGCTAATCTTGGGCAGTTCGTCCGGGGTCAATTGGGGGAACCGGTAATCGCGGAAGGCGGCATTTATCGCATTGCCGAGGACCGCTTCATACAAGGCCCGTTCCGGGAAGATATCCCCGATGCAGCCGCGCAAATCCCCGTTTTTCTTAAGCGTCACAAACGCGCCGCGCATCGGTTTCATCCCCGGCGTCACGGTTATGCCCAAGTCCCCGGACCTGGGTTCTTTTTTGTTATCGAAGGCGTATTGAATGGCCTTGCGGGCCAATTCGAGCAGCGCTTTCTTGTCGTCATCGGTCAGTTCCGCTTCTTTTGAGGGTTCCACGGTTTTTTTTGGGGGGGCGGTGTTCGCGCCCTTGGCCCACGCGCCGGTGAACGCGATGGCGCAATAACTCACCGAATTGGAGAAATCGTGCATCATTTTGCCCGAGGTGTCGTACCGCAGCAGTGTTCCCTGCGATTCCTTCGGGAGCATGGCCAGCAGGATTTCGATGGGGGATTGCCCGCAGACGGTGGCGCCGGTGCTGTCCAAGTAGGCGTCAAATCCCTCCAAATCCTTGGCCACGATTTTGTCCGCCGCCCCCATGTCGAGTTTTTTCAGATTTTCCTCGACATTATCCGAAAAGGGCATATAGCCGTAATTCGGTCCGAAGTGCGTGAAGTCGCTGCTTGCGACCACCAGCGTCTTTTCATCAATAAGATTGCATAACGCGGCGGCCATGGCGCGCGCGGTGTCGAGATCGATTTGGCCCACCACGATGGGCACAAGCGTAAATGCACCGAGGGCCTGCTGCAGCAAAGGAATCTGAATCTGCACGCTGTGTTCGGGCTGTTCCGCGCGCGGCATCACCCTGAAGTACGGCGAATTTTTCAATGCCGCGACAAATCCCTGGTCTATGGGCACTTCACCCAGTGGCGTGGCGTAGTGCGTGGACTCTGTAATGCAGGCCAAGTTGGGCATCGAAGCGCGGTGGCTGGGGCCCATGACCACCACCCGGCTGAACGTTTTTCCGGCCACCTGTTTGACCCCATAGGCGGCGGTCTGCGCGGAATAGCGGTAGCCCGCATGCGGCAGGATTAACGCCTGAACGTTGTCGAGCGCCGGTCCCTCAACGTTCTTGAAATATCCCTGCAGCTCCTGGGCCAGGGCTTTGGGATCGGCCTCGTACCACGACCCGGCCAGCGAGGATTGGAACACGCGCTTGGCGGCTCCGTCTTGGGTATTGGCGGAAGCGGTTCTAAACATGGTGTGTGCAAGCCTCCATCGGTCCACTACCCGTGGCAAAAACGGTGCAATAACGGCTATCACCGCCGCCAGGGCGAGTCCTGAGTATACGGTTCTTCGTTTCAGAGCCATGGTTGCTATCCTCATCCGGCCCAGGGGCCGGGTTGTTTCATCGCCCCTTTATCCAGAGGCACCACAGGGCCGGGATATCGTTTGGCGCGCACCGCCTCCGCCCACCGCGCCGGTTTTTCCCATCCCAGCCCGCCCAACACCGCCACTGCGCCCGCCGCCAGGAAGTATAAAAAATGTCTGCGTTTCATGACCACACTCCATAGATGCCCGTGCCGCACGCGGGACAATTGCCCTTTGAAATCGCGTTTTGAAGAATGCTGTAGCCCGCGCGCTCGATCAATAATCTGCCGCATTTTGGACACAGGGTATTTTCATTGTGATGATTTTGAACATTTCCCTGGTAATAATAGAGCAAACCCTCGCTTTGGGCGATGGCGCACGCGCGGTCCAGCGTGGCATCGGGCGTGGGGGGGAGGTGGCGCATGTTGTATTGCGGGAAAAAACGCGAGAAATGCAGCGGGGTCTCCTTACCGAGGTTATCCGCGATCCAGCGCGCCAGTTTCTTGAATCCGTCATCCGTGTCATTCAGGGTGGGAATAACAAGATGGATAATTTCGATGTGGCAGCCCAGTTCTTTAGCCTGCACACAGGTATGGAGCACGGGGGGCAGCGTGGCGCCGCACACCTCCCGGTAAAACGCCTCCGACATGGACTTGATATCAATCCGCGCCGCGTCCACATGCTGATACAGTTTTTTAACGGGTTCCGGATTCAAATACCCGGCGGTCACCAGGATGGTTTTAATTCCCGCCGCGTGCGCCGCAAGGCAACTGTCCAGCGCATACTCATAGTAGACCGACGGGTCGGTGTAGGTAAACGAAACCGAAGCGCAACGCTCCCGCTTGCACAGCGCCGCTATCCGTTCCGGCGGCAGGAACGAAGCTTTCACATTCTCCGGATTCTCTTGGGAGATCTCCCAGTTCTGGCAATTCTTGCAGTGCAGGTTGCACCCCACGGTCGCCAGGGAAAAAGTGGTGGAGGCGGGAAGAAAATGATACAGCGGTTTCTTTTCAACCGGATCGATATGCACCGAGCACGGGTAACCATAGGTGACCGCCGTCAGGCGTCCGTCCACATTGACCCGCACCCGGCATTCGCCGCTTTGTCCCGGTTCGATAACGCAGCCCTTGGGGCATAGTTCGCATTGCACAATCATCGTTACGCTCCGCGCGCCTTGCCTCCATTGTGCGCCGATTTCCCCGGATGATCAAGCCCCAACCTAGAATCAAATCCTTAGTAGTCCCGAAGGGCTGAAAGAAAACCGGAAACCACCCCAAAACCTGTCCCTCCCAAAACCAACAACATGCTATGTTTACGCCAAATATATTGTATAAGGAATGCCTGAGAGAAGGAGTGGTGGACGAGACCGGTTTATTTTGTTAAGGAAAATAGCGATGAGACGCATGCTAATCTATGTAGACGCCTCGGTCGTGGGTGGGTGTGAGGATGAAGAATTTTCCGAAGACAGTATGTCCTTATGGCGCTTGTTTATTTCCGGGGCATATATCATGGGTATATCTGAGCATACCTTGCGTGAATTGGTCGGCGCACCAGAATCGGTGAGACGGCATTTGCAGGAAGTACCTGAGTCACATCGTGTTTCAATTATTGATAATGAGGAAGCCGACGATTTGGCTGAAGCGTATTTAGCGCACAAAATCGTGGGGCCAGGCAGTCAAGCCGATGCATTTAATGGCGCCTTTATCCTCAAAAGCCGAATGCTTTGAACCTGCTATTTCCACAGCGGAGAACACTAAATAAACATGTTTCCCTCGTTCCCAAGCTACACCTGAGAACGAGGGAAAATGCGGGATTCCACACAATTGCGGGAAACGCTATTTCTTTGGCGTGTTTTTCTCTTTGACTTTGAGGTTTTTCGCGCGGTAGCCGGGGGATTTTTGAATGATTTCACGCCATTTCTTGCCTTTCGGCGTGGTGATATTGTCCTTTATCAGGGTGTTGCCTTGGCTGTCATTGATAATGCGCTGTTTGCCCGCGATAAGGTTTTCGGTGATGATGGCGCGCTCGACCGCCGGACCCAGTTTGACCTGCGGCTTGTCTTCCATGAATTCACATCCGCGCAGCGAGATGGACCCGCCCCGGATGTCCATGGACGGCGCATCCGCCGCGCTCCCTTCGCTCGTGCCCACCTTGTGGCCCCAATGGATGAAACTACAATCGGTAAAACCCACCGTGCCGTATCCGTCAATCACCGCATTGCGGTTGCAAGGGCCCCAGAAGGCGCAATTGCTGAAGCGGACGGTGCCTGTGTGTGTTTTCTCCACGCGGATCATGGTGGGATCGGGGCCGTGAAACGATACGAATTCCCCGTTGGTGATGAGAATGCCCATGGGGGCGCTTTGCTCGACCACCAGGGAGGTGTAACAGTCGTCCGCTCCAATACCCAGGAAATTTCCGTTGGTGGCCCCGTCCTTGGTGGCGATGAATTTATAGCCGACGTTGTACCCGAAGCAGAACGTGTTCACCACATAATGCCAGTCGGTCCTGCCGAAAATGAACCCGACGCCATTTTCCATCTGCCATTGATACACGGGCGTGCCCATGGTCCACCAGGGGTTCCAATGCACGTTCTCGATACGCCCGATGTCGTAGATTTTGTCCACGTATACCCCGGTATGGATGGGCTGCCCGTGAATATTGCGAATGAGCGCGCGCTGATTCTCCGAGGCGTCAATGGCGTTGTACGGGTTGAGCAATTCCATATCCAGCACGGCGGGATTATTGCCCCG
>CAYXPO010000184.1:0-8371 GCA_964466925.1 uncultured Nitrospirales bacterium | reverse complement strand
GAAGCCCTTTTGCGCGGCGTGATTTCCGGGCATCCGGTCGTGGACATCAAAGTGGAACTCTTTTTCGGGTCCTATCACAACGTGGATTCATCGGAACTGGCGTTCAAAATTGCCGCTTCCCTGGCCATCCAGAAGGGTGTGAAAGAAGCGCGGCCCTGTCTGCTTGAACCCATTATGGAAATTGCAGTGACCGTGCCGGAAGAGTACATGGGCGACATTACGGGCGGGCTGATCAGCCGCCGCGGCCGCATCCTGGGCATGGAATCCGTTGGCGGCGGAAAACAATGCATTCGCGCGCACGTCCCCGAAGCGGAAATCCTGCGCTATTCCACCGACCTGCGCAGCACTTCCGGCGGACGCGGCACCTACCTGCTGAAGTTCAGCCACTACGACGAAGTGCCGGAAACCACCGCGCGCGGCATCATCGAAGCCTATGAGAAGGCCCGCGCCGAAGGCGAAGCATAATTTTTATTTTCGCGACGTTATTCCGGGCGCGTCCTCGGCGATGCGCCCGGTTTTTTGTCAGCAAGTCGGCCCGGGATAGCATTCCTAGCATAATGGCAACGCCTAACAAGGGAGAGCGCAAAGGTATGAAAGCCGTTTCCATCGCATTTCTTTTCCTGGCGGCGGCCTCCATCAGCCTGAACTTCTACCCCCCGTTCACGGGCGTGGGCATCATCAAGGCAATTCCGGCCTGTTTGCTGGCCGGGACGGCCGTCATTTACACGCGAAACGTGTTTGGCCCTTGGGTGGCGCTGGGGGTATTCTGCGGTGCGCTGGGCGATTTCTTTCTGGCCTCCTTGTCCAAAACATGGTATCTCCCCGGCCTGGGTGCATTTCTTCTGGGACACCTGTTCTATATTGCGGCATTCCGGAAAAATTGCACGGTGAATTCCGCAAGAGTGGCGATTCTTGCAGCATGCGGCATCGTGATAGCCGCACTGATGGCCGGGGCGGCGGTTAAAGTGACCCGAACCGGCGAATTTTTCATGATCCCGCCCGGAATTCTCTATGCCGGAGTTATCCTCGCCATGACCTGCGTGGCCGTTCTGCATGAAAGCACCACCCGCCTCATTGCGCTGGGGGCGGTTGTCTTTGTTCTTTCCGACGCACATATTGTGGTCAATTTCGCCATCCTGAGCGCCCCTTGGCTGCCGCTTACCCTGACCGGATATACCACCTATTACCTGGCACAATACCTGATCGTTCTGGGCGCCGTGAAAGAGGCCAAGGCCTCATGATGAATCCCCGTTTCGCTTCGTGATACAGTAAGGCAAAAAGGCGCACATGGTTCATGGAATCCTTCGACCCCAATAAAAATCCCTGGAAAACCTTGAGCAGCCGTCACATCTACACCAATCCCTGGATCACGGTCCGCGAAGATCAAGTGATCCGGCCCGACGGGCAACCGGGCATTTATGGCGTGGTGGAGACACGCATCTCCACGGGGATTCTGGCGTTGACACCGGAGGAGGAACTCTATCTTGTGGGGCAGTACCGCTATACCATGGGCGAATATTCCTGGGAAATCATCGAGGGCGGCACGGATGAAGGCGAAGAACCCCTGGACGCCGCCAAACGCGAATTGCGGGAAGAGGCCGGACTGGTGGCTGAGCAATGGGAAACGCTGGGCGGTGAAATCCATGTAAGTAATTGCCATTCGTCGGAACGCGGGTATCTATTCGTGGCGCGCGGCTTGTCGCACGTGGGCGCCTGCCCCGACCCCACCGAGGAACTGCGGATTAAAAAGGTGCCGTTTGACGAAGCCGTGGCGATGGTGATGCGTGGAGAGATTAAAGACGCCATCGCAATCATCGGCATTCTTGCCTACGCCCAGCAACGGCGCCACCGGAAATAATCAGCCCATGTTACAGGCCAAGCAAAATTTTCGTATGCTCTTCCACATTATGCATTGTGGCCGCGTTTACACGGCCCCAGTATTCCAGAAGACGTTTGGATGAAATAGACCGGATCATTTCCGGCATGATGAAACTGGTCTTTTTTACCCCGCCTTCCGGTGTTTCAATAGCAATGCGTAACGGAATATCGTGATTTTTGCTGGTCAAGGGCAAGACCACTACAAGTTCGGATAATCCATGGTTAAATATATCTTCGGAAAGAACCAGGCACGGCCGGCGTCCGCTTTGTTCATGCCCCTCAACGGGGTCCAGGTAGGCAAGCCAAATATCACCCCGGCAAGGAAGCCGCTTTTCCATTATTCTACCCCGTCCCGTAATGTGGCATCCCACCGCGCCCGCTCTTTCTTCTCCTCCGCCCAAGCTTTGGGATTCCTGCGGAGCTTCTCATAAGCCTCATTGGTTCGCCGGAGCAGTTCCCGGTTCCGCATCAAACGGATTGCTTCTGACAAGGCCGCGGACATAGAAGTGCCAAGATGTTGGGAAAGTTCAGACAATGCGGCATGGTCCGCCTTGCTGATTCGCACTAATTGTGACGCCATGTTTTTGAACCTTAACAAATGAGTAATCAAAAGCTACAATACTGTATGCGATTAAGTATACATGATTGTTTACTATTCCTCAACGCATCCATTTCCCATATGCGGGGGAGCGCATCAAATCACAATCTGCTCCTTGGCGGTGTCAAACTTGGCGGTTTTTCCTTCACGCAGGGACATCATGCCCATAATCAGGGCCGTTTGCGTCCAATACGCCAAATCCGCCGGACTCCAGGTGGCCTGGGTGCGGTTGCGGACACACTCGATCAGGTTCTGATAGTGATGGAGCATGTTTTCGCCCTCTTCTATCTTCACCCGGTATTCCTTGTGTTTTTCCTTGGGAATGGTTTCGCGGCCGCTTTTGTCGGCAATCGGGATAAACACGATTTCTTCGCCCTGGATGGTGAGGGAGCCTTCCCAGCCGCGGATCACCGGGATGCGCTGCCCCGATCCGCGCTGGCCGGTCGCCTGAAAATCGTTCGCCTGCGTGCCCAGCACGGCCACCGTGATCTTTTCGGGATAATCAATGAGCATGTTGAAGGTGTCCGGCACTTCGCGTTCTTCATAGCGGTATTTCCCGCCGGTGGCCACCGCCATCGTGGGGAATTTCACGCCGAGAATGCTCAATACCGGCGTCAACGTATGCGGGAAGAGATCGGTTACCGGGCCGCCCGCGTAATCCTCGTACATCCGCCAGCGGAAGAAACGGCTCACGTCAAAATCGCGTTTTGGGGAATCGCCCAGGAACGCTTCCCAATTCAAATCCGGGCCGGGTTTGGCCTCCGGATCATCAATCCTCATGCCGCGTTCGCCCCAATCACCCGCCCGGAAGAAGCCCGCCTCCGCATGGATCGGCTGGCCAATGACGCCTTCCTGCACCATCTTTTTCATCTGGTGCCAGGCATGGTCCGACATGCCCTGGGTCCCAAGTTGAAAGACCCGCCCGGACTTTTGGACTTCTTCGGCAAGCTGCTTGATAACGTCAAACTGACGCCAGTGGGTCACGGGCTTTTCGCAATACACGTCTTTGCCCGCCTTCACCGCGTCAATCGTCTGGATGCCGTGATGGTGGTCCGGGGTGGCAATACTCACCAAATCCACCTTGGGATCGGTCAGCAGTTCACGGTAATCCATATAGCCTTTGGCGTTGTACCGTTCCGCCGCCCGGTTCAACCGGGGCCGGTACACGTCGCACACCGCCACGATTTCGACGGACTTGTCGTCATCCTGCAAGCGCTTTAACACCTCCAGATGACTGCCCCCGCGCCCCCCGCAGCCGATCACGCCCACCCCGATCCGGTCGTTGGGCGACTTTGCACGCGCGCGGCCCGCCGCGCCCATCGCGGCGGCGGCCATCGCGGCCGTGGTGGTGTGCCGCAAAAAAGCCCTGCGGGTGAATTCAGCGTGTTGACGGTCTGCCATGGCGGTTTTCCTTTCGGTTGATGCAGGCGCGCAGGCCTGTCACTGTCCTTGCCAACATATTCCATACGGACGACGGTGTCCGTGACTATGCACATCAGACTGCGGCTACTATACCCCACTCGCGAGGGTCAGTTCAGCCGCTGTTCCTGTTCGGGCGCGGGCCAGCCCAGCCAGTGCTTGTAAAACGCCTCAATCGCGTCCGTTCGTATCGTGCCATCCCAGAGCGCCACACAATACTTCAGCTCCAGCGGTTTGTCCGCCTTGACTTCCATCGGCGCTTTCCACAGATTCATCGTGGCGGAAAGATAGGCGAACGGCGTGTGCATGGTGAACCACTTGGCGGGCACGCGCGGATTCTCCGGATGATCGAACATCGCCACGGTCACCGGTTTTCCGTCCGCTTCCGACGTATAGGCGCACCAGACCGCATCCGTTAATTGTTCATCGCCACGGACAATCTCGCCCTTGGCATCCCCGGCCGTGCGGAAAAGGCCCTTCTTGTCCATGGATTCCACAAACCGCATCCCCAGACCAAAATAATGATGTCCTCCCAAGGTAACATTCGGTTTTCCGGCGGGTACTTCCAGCCGGGTCCGCCAGCGGAGCACTGATACCTTCGGATCACCCAGTTGCGTCACTTCCAGCGTTCGTTGTTCCGTCAGGATCACGCTGCCGTCCCTGGGATTGACCCAGTCAAGGTCCTCGGTGAACAAAGCCCACGGCGCATGGTCCGTGTTCACCATGCGCGTGTCGGAAAAGCGCCGGTGCACCTGTTTTCCGCTGCCCTCGATTTCCTCCCAGAAATTGACGTCATTCGCGCTGACGGCAAACATGAGGGCGTGATGGTGCTTGTGGTCATGCGGGGAATCCCGCAGAACGTTCACGCCCGACGGCGTGTAAAAGGTCTGTGCGTACGGTTTGAACGGAACCTGATCGAAGCAATACGTCAGCAGCGGCTGCCCCTTGGCGGTAATCGCGACCGCTTTGTCATCCATGCTCATTTTCACGGCGGTTTCCTGCGCCAGCACGCTTCCCATCATCACCCATGCGCCGGCCGAAAGCGCCAGCAATACACGAATACCCATGCAAACAACCTCCTTCTTTTATCTTCGTGCCATTATTCAAAGCATACCAAACACATTGACGCAACTTTCCCGCGTTAAAATCCAATGGATACCCGCCCGGTGGTTTCCGGGTCGGGCAGATTGCACACGGTTTCCACTTCACTGAAAATGGCGTCCATGCTTTCCAGGGGGACGTCCTGGCCGATCTCGATGTTAAGGATTAGGCCGCCCTCGGGCATGGACAAGGTTTCATGGACCGTGCGGATGTGTTCTCGCAGTTCACCGGGGGAGGCAAAGGGGAACAACTGCCGGTCCAAGTCCACGCAAATCGTTACTTTTCCCTTGGCCTCGTCTTTCAGCCCTTGCAGGCCGTTCGCGCGAATTTGCGGGTTCAACACCCGGATACCCGTTTCAATCAAGTCCGGGATAATGGAAAGAATGCAGCCGTCGCTATGCAGAAATACCGGGATGTCCCTGTCGCGCGCCTGCCCCGCCGTGCATTCATACCCCGGCTTCACAAATTTCCGCCACAGGTCCAGGCTGACCGGCAGGCGGTCCTGCATGCCCAAGTCTTCCGCGAGCCCGAGAAACTCCGTACCCAGCTCAAGCTGTTTACGCACGGTTCCCGCGTTGTATTCCATCAACACGGCCACCAGTTCATGCAGCTTCGGTTCGTCCATCGCCATATCCATCAACACCTGCGTGAAACCGCACAGATCGCACAACAGCATGTAGTGGAATCCGTGCGCGAGCATATGGTCCGGTGAAAAATGCCCCAGCCGTTTCTTTTCCTGGATATGCCGCGCATAGGCGTCCCAATCGCGCGGACCGAGCAGTCCATCCTTCAGCGGATCAGGCCGCCGCGCCTTCCAG
The DNA here is from genome assembly GCA_964466925.1 of uncultured Nitrospirales bacterium. Taxonomy (GTDB): domain Bacteria; phylum Hydrogenedentota; class Hydrogenedentia; order Hydrogenedentales; family CAILVY01; genus CAILVY01. The sequence continues at coordinate 2,557 of CAYXPO010000184.1, read as the reverse complement.
CCTTCAAAATCCTTCCAATCCGCCAGCGGATGCCCCACCACCTGCCCCACCATGCCTTCGTGAAGATTATCCCAAACACATCCCCAGCAATCGGTGGTTTTTCCCGCCACATACAAGTCCTGGGCCGTCATGGGCTGGCCGGGTTTGAAAGTGGGAAAGAGCCGCGGGTGCGCCCGCCGGATGTCGTCCAGCTTCTCACCATATTTTGCATAGGCCGCCGGCAAAAACCCCACCAGCACGGGCGTCCATTCCGGATGATCAAAATGGATCACCCGAAGCATGTTCTCACCCTGACGGTTTCTTCCTGAATAATCGCTCATTGAAACATCCTTCTTAAAATGACAGCAAACAATGCCAAATATACAGATACCCCAGGGCGTCCGTTTCTTCCCAAATGCGCTTCACCAATTCTTTGTCGCCCAGGAGGACGGGCAGTTCCTTAAGTTTCTCCTCCCACGGTATACATGCCCCCGCGGGCTTGTTGCCTTGCGGCACGCTGGTTGCCGGCGGCGTGGAGGGCGTCTTGAGTTCCGGCTGGCTCGTGGATCGGCTGTATCCGCCGTATTCGCGCGTGAAATCGGTCAAGGCCTTCATATTCTCAATCTGCGCGTCATTTTGGACAATCGCGCTGGCGTCCATGATGTAGCCGCCTTCGCGGCCCACGCCGTCAATCAGTTTCTTGCAATAGGCGCGCACTTCCTCCGGCGTGCCGTACGCCAGCAGCGCATTGGGCACGCCGCCGCTCAGGCAGAATTTACCGCCGAGTATTTTGTGCGCCAGAAACGGATCGGATTGGTCCACATGAAATATGATGCTTTGTTCGGGCAATTCCGCAAAGCGCTGCAAATGCGCATTCCAGTTGCCCTCCGCGTAAAACAGCACCTGATGGCCGCGCGCCCAGATTTCCTCGATAATCGGGCGCAGCGTCGGCCAGTAAAATTGCTCGAATTGATCCATGGTGACAAACGGGGTGCAGCCCCGGTGCATCCAGAAGCCGATGGGCACATTCTTATCCGGGTCCGCCCCCGACAACGCCACCCACAGCAAATGCGGCATCAACGCCTCGCAGGCCTTCATCACTTTGTCCGGCTGGGTGAGCAGGTCCATGGTCAGGCCGAGATAGCCGCGCAGCTTGTCCGCGAGAATATCCAGCGGCGCCTTGAAAATGCCCGAGATGGCCGAGGCCGTGCCGCATTCCGTGCGCAGCGCCGCGCCCTGCGGTCCGAACGCGGTGAAATACTGCATCATCGCCATGCCGCCCTTCACGAACGACAGGTTGTTGCGGTAGGTGGACGGCGCACCTATCGGCTGCACGTCTTTTGAGGTCCGGGGCAACCAGGTGTTGAACAGAAACCCAACCGGATCATCAATGAGCGCGTCATACTCGTCCTCCCGCATGAACGATTCGCCTTCCGGCGGCTCAAGATACTGAAATCCCGTGTTGGGCGAAAGGCCGATCCCCGGCGCGGCATAATACCGCAGCCCGATGGCCTCCGTAAGGCCGGTCCACACATACACCATGTTCCCCACCACGGCGTCCCAGTCAAACGCGCAGGCGCATTTCCGCGCCGCGTCAAACGCCTTGTTAAAGTCGTGTGTGACCTCCTGGCAGGTGTACCCCGCGTACTTCGCCGTGAATTCGGCCACAAACGGGCGGATTGGCACCCGGTCCGGCACCCCTTTCCGCATCGCCGTCACATACCGCGTCAGCCGTTCCTGGTATCGCTGCTCCATGTTTTTCGGCATAGTCTGTTTCTCCACCGTTCAGAAATTTCAGGAATTATGTTTTCCAATAGACTATTCTTATGGAATAACCGGATCACCGCATAACATGAGAATGGTGTTTACAAAGGCCTTAAATTGCGGACAGGCATCCGCAATAAGCAATAAATCCTTGTCTTTAAGAATCCGTTTTGCATCCCTGGGCTTTACATAGCTTTTATGATTGCTCCCCGTGCGAAAAACTTCCTGTAAATGATAGGATGGCGGACGCATATGGTTGACAAGTTCAGGCTGTGTGCCTGGCGCTGAACGGTTGCTTCCTGCCAGTTTCTGAATGTCGTCCCAAAAAGGCAAAAGCCACGCCTCAAAATCAAATTGTGCCACATGGGGATAGAATCGTGAATTATTCCCAACCCAGGCCTGCATTTTTGCCCTGGCATCTGCTGCATCTGAAAAGTCACTTGTTCCTGTATATACATCGGTCAATGCGATAACGGCATCCGCCGCCCTGATGCCGTCCGACAACAACTTTTCAACCACACGCCTTAATTTATCACCGGTGGGAATTCGTCCATTATAGGGAACAGGATCCAGTTTGGGCATCATATTCTTTAAGCGGTTTCCAAGAAAGCATCTCAGGTATGGCAAAAATGCCATTTCGGTTCGACCTTCCAGCAACAATGCAATTCTCATGAACGCCCTCCCATTCTTCCCATTTCCCACACCTTATCAAGACTAAATTCTTCAAGCCATTGGTCAAGATTAAGGTCATCCGCCCAGGTCATGGAAGATGATCCATCTTCTTGTACATCCATGACCACCACTTCCTCCGGCT
>CAYXPO010000183.1:0-8376 GCA_964466925.1 uncultured Nitrospirales bacterium | reverse complement strand
GGGTCTATTCCGTGGATAGTTCGGGGATCGTCTATGTCGGCGGAACGATGGCTGTAACAGGCACGTTCACGTCCGCAATTGAGCGGGGATTCACCCTGCCCCTTCTCGGCTTTATGCTTACGGATGCATCTCCCGTAAGTGTAGCGACGGTTCCAGGGCTGGAGGTGGACGACCTGATACCAAACATTGTTTGGGCGGACGGTGAAACGTCTCCGGTCATGATAACCTTCCGCGTTCCTACCGATTACTCCAGCGGCGGGGCCTTCCGGGTGATTGCAACCGAGAGCGATTCGACGACGCCGAACCAGATAGACTTCGACGTCTATGTGAATCGGAGCGGAAGGGCTGCCGCATCGTCTGCGTCCAACCAGACGCCGGTTGCGCTTGCAGGGACAACGGCTACGCCAAGCGTCGTCACCCTGACGCCTTCGACAGATTTCAGTTCGTTGGCGGCGGGCGATTGGGTAACGCTTCGGATCTGGCGCGACGACGTTGCAACGGGAACCGGCGACCTGGAGGTGAAGGGTGTCGAATTTTTCTACACCGCAACGCGGTAAATCCATGGCGACGGCTTTGGCCGTCGCCATCATCATCGGACTGGTGCTCTTCCTGCCTTCCGGGGTCCTAAACCTACGGGCGCAGGAAGGCATCTTCCCGGTCGTGGCGGTGGGCTACATGGTTGGCATGGCGCTTGCGGCCTATGCCGGCTTTGCCTCCGGCCTGTTTCTGCTGGTCGTGATCCTTCTGGCCGTTCTGAATTTCACGCCTGGCGCGTGGGACGTTATGCAATACGCAATCGTCATGTGCGGTTTTTACCTACTCCTGGTGTCCATGCGGGGAGAGATCGTGAAGCGGAAGGACTTCATCTACAACGTCGTCTGTTTGGTGGCCTTGCTCAACGTCGCCTGGCTGGCACTACAACGGATGGGGGTGTTCCTGTTTTTCTATCCTCGCGGAAGCGCCGAAACCCTTTCTACCGGATTATTTGCCAACCAGAACGAGGTCTCTGTCTTTCTGGCAATGGCTCTTCCGTGCTTCATGCGTGCGGGCTGGCGCTGGCTCATGCCGCTTGTAATTGCAGGGCTTGTCCTGGCGCAAACGGCCAACGGGATTGTGGCGGCTATCTGTATCGGGATCGTGCTGATTCTGCGGTGGTGCGTCGGACGGTATCCGGTTCGGCGCGTCGTGCTGGTTTGCATTGCCTCCATGGTCCTGGGCCTGGGGATCATTCAAGTGGTCCATCCCGTCATCGGGGAGGATTCGACGAATCAGAGGATAGCGGCATGGACGAGGGCATTGCCCCTCGCTACGGAAAAGCCTCTTCTTGGCTGGGGGCTTGGTCAGGGGAAATACATTCTTCCCCTGTACCTGAATGCGCGGGAGGTCCCAAAGAGATACGCCGCTGCCATGTATGAGCGTGTGTCCTATCGGGATGACCTGAAGGCCCTCTTTGCAAAGAACATCCCTCCTGAAAGCAACGAAATCAGGGCGGCATGGACGCATCTTCATAACGAATATCTTCAATGGTGGGTCGAGGCGGGGGCGCTCGGCATGGGGGCGCTTGTGCTTCTGATCTGGGCGCACGGGTTCTTCTTCCTCCGAACCAGGGACCGGGACTGGGTTCCGGCCCTGGGCATTTTGGCGGCCCTGTGCACGGCCTGTTTCTTCTTCACCTTCCAGATCGGACGCCTTCTGTTTCTCGCGGTCCTGTACGCGGCAATGGTGCAGTCTGCCTATCTGGACAGATCGCAACAGGGGGATTCATGAGAGACCACGGCGGGGGCGTTGCGGAGGTTCATTACGACACAGACCCATTGGCTACCGGAACGCATGGAGGAGCAAGCGGGACCCTGACGCTCCAGGACAATGGTCAGGACTTCCGCGTTGCCGGGGTTTCCGTCGGGCTTGCCATCGAGAACGAAACGGATGGATCTGTCGGGCTGGTGACGGCGGTCACGGAACGCACGGTTACATGCACGCTGGCCGGAGGCGTAGCCAACGCATGGGCGAACGGAGATACATACAAGATCTACAAGACGGCGGCCAAGGGAACCAAGATTTCAACGATCTACACGGACCGGATTCACGGGCAGAAGGTGACGCGACAGGATGAGCTTTACAAGGGGCATCTTGCGGATGACGTGGATCTGGACATCGACAACAGGAACGTCTTCGGACCAGGACAACCCGAAAGGCATTGATTATGGGCATCACGGCGAACGTAAGCGGATTCTACGAGGGATACACCGTAAGCGAGCTGGAGCGGATTATCCTATGGCATTTGGGGCAGGTCCTGGGGACAACGGTTTCTTTTGACCGGTTTCCCAGGTGGCTGATTCGGGCCATGCTCAACGACAGGCAGCTCCGATTTGTCTCGGAAACCCATTGCCTGCGGAAATACGCAATTTGCGCCGCAAAGAAGGGATACCGAAACTACAAGCTCCCGGCGAACTGCGTGGACAATGGCGTGATTGCCGTCAGGTACTACCAGGACGCTGACACCTACGAAGATTTGGACCTTACGGACTTGCAAACGCTGGATCAGGAATACGACGGATGGAAGACGGCGGACAACGCGGACGTTCCGACGCATGCCTATCAGGGAGAGACCTACGGCAACCGGTCCGTCGTGGGGATCTATCCGCCCCCTGACAACGACGGGGACGATTACGGTGCCGCCCCGGACACGGGCGTTTCCGTCCTCAACGACCTGCCGGCTGCGGTCAACGACATCATCGGCACGGCCACGAGCGGAAATGCCACCACCTGCGGAGACATGGCGGTCGATTTCACGGATATGGGACTCCTGGCAAACATGACCATTCGGAACGTCACGGACGGGTCGAGCGGCACCCTGAAAACCATCGCGACCAACCTCCTGACGCTTAACGCGGCCCTGACGGGCGGTTCCGCGAACGTCTTTGCCTCCGGGGATACCTATCAGATCATTGCCGGGGACTACGGCGTATTGCTTTCCTGGGACAAGCCGGAACGCTACATCCTGGCGTCTCCGAATCAGGTCACGGTTCCCGACGACAATCTGTGGATCGATTATGTCCCCTACCCCGCTCCGTTTCGATACAGCCCAACGGCCCTGGATTCGGCACAGGGCACGGACGACCAGTACCCGGAGATCCCCAAGCAGTATCACGTCTATTTGGCATACGGCGTCATTGCGGACCTCCTGGGCACATTCCACGAGATGTCCAAGGAGTTTCAGCGGGCGACGTTCTGGGAGGCCAAGTTTGCCGAAGGACTGACGGCGGCGAACCGGAGAAAATCCCGTCCATTCCATCGCAAGCCCATTAGATTCGCTCCGAGAATAAGGGGATAAACATGGCGCAAGAGCTGATATTCTTTCACAAGGGACTGGCGGGCGATAGCAGGGAACAGCTGATGCAGCCTGGTTTTTTGATAAACGCAACCAATATCGACTTCGGCGTGGAAGGGAAGCAAACGCTACGGCCAAGATTCGCGGGCATCAACACCACGGCCATTGGCGCCATTCACACCATCAAGAGGTTCAGGGACATCCTGCTTGCAGCGGACACAACCCACCTGCGCCTTCGTTCCGCATTGACCACGGGTGACTTTACGGACGCCTATTCCGGTTTTGCGAACGCCTTGTGGCACTCGCGGGAATACAAGAACTTCCTCCACATGGTCAACGGAACGGACAATATCCTTGTGGACGAATACGGAAACATCTTCAACGGGCGAATCGAAAACCCAACGGGGATCGTGACGGGCGTGACCGGGGCGGCAGGAAACCCGAACGGGGCCTATGCCCTGTATTTCTCCTATCTGCTGTGGTGGCCCAACGGACAGATGGTTGAAACCGGGCTTTCCCCGGCAAGCGACACCGTGACGGCGACGTCCAAAAAGATCGAATGGAGCGGGATCGCCCCCTCCGAATACGCGGCCATATACCACATCACGGACGGGAACGATGCCAATACGAAGCTTCTTCTGGACACCAGGGCTCATGACGATCTGGTTGACATATCGTCCGGGGCGCACGGCACGGCGACAAAGACGGGAAGCCCATCCATTTCGTGGGACCAGACTCTTTTCAACAAGCCTTCCCTGTATATCTCCGACGTCGGAGACGGGGTTTCATACGCCGACCATGCGGACTGGGACAAGTCGGCAAACGACACCATCACCTATGAATGCCGGTTCTATGTCCCCTCCTGGTTCGACGAATACGTTTCAGTCGTGTCAGGCGTGGATGGAGCCCCAAGCGACGATTATTTTACGATCACCGGGGACTATTCCGCAAAGCCCTGGCTGAAGCCCGGATGCTGCGTTGCGTGGTTTGTGGCGGCTGCGGGATGGAAAACGGGCGTTGTAAAAACCATTGCCTATGCCACGGGGTCCACGACCGTAACGCTCGATTCGACCATCAGCGACGCGGTTACGACCGATACCTACACCCTCTATCCGGTGGCCGGACTGATGGGAAGGTACGTTGACGCAAACAATTATTGGTTTTTGGCTGCCTTGGGCGGCGATCTGGCTTCGGTCTATTTCACCGGGAAGGAAACCGGGAACGCGATAAGCTGGAATATCGTGTCTGGGTACGACAAGCTGAACTTTGGAGCCTGGAACCACGTCATGTTTATGGCGGAGAAGACGAAGTTTGGCAGCGTGTATGCCTGGACCGGATGCAATGGGTATTCGGAATACATCAACACCGTAGGCGTGAACGTGGCGAACTTCTTCAACCTGGCGGCGGCCATGGACTTTTGTCGTGTCCGGGCTTCGGCCAGCGTCTACATTGGGAGCAAGGGTTTCTATTTCTCTGAGTTTCGCGTGTCCGACAATGCCAGATATACGCTGGTTGGTGCGTCGGGATCGACCTACACGACCGTTCCGACAGCCCCGTTCGACATGGACGTGAAGGTGCTGCGAAAGCTCTACCGTGGTCCTGGTACGGGCGGTTCCCTGGCGGACATCTACTACGTGGACACCATCGACGACAACACAACCACCACGTACAGCGACGACGCCACAGACGTAACGCTTGCGGCAAACGGGGCCTGTCTCGTGGACGAGTTTGGACCTGGCCCGGCGTCCATTCGCTATCTGGAATACCATTATGGGCGTCTCTACGCTATCGACGACGAATACCCGAATCGCATGTGGTGGTCGGAAACGGCTTCTGGCGATACGGCAAAGGAAAACGAGGCACTTATGCCTTTGACGTTCCTGGACGAATCCTGGGACGACCTGCGGATATCCGGCGGCCTGGGGGAGTTCGACCCCCAAGGGCTGGTTGCCTGGGGAGGCAACATCTACATCCCAACAAAAACGACATGGATACGCAAGCATGGCGAGGACCCGGACAGTTGGTCATGGAAAAAGACCTGGGCGGCGCATGGCGTAGGCGCACCGCACACGATATGCATCAGCGGTAGCCCCACGGGAATCATCGCCCTGACATCACCGCAGGGTGGACGTTGCGGGCTGGCCCTGTTCAACGGGCAGGAATCGCAGATGTTCACAAGCCCGAAGCTCGACTATATCTTTTCGGAGGTGTTGAACCAGTCCTATGCCCATATATGCGTCGGACGAATTGTGGGAGGAATCTATCACCTGCTTATCCCAGGGCCATCGGACACAACCCTTAGCTACCACATTGCCGTGGATCTCCGAAGGTTCCCGGATATTCGAGTTGGCTACTGGTCATTTACCGCAAGCGGTTGGTATGCACGATGCATTGACGCCGACGAGCAAGGGACGTCATTCTATATCGGAGGGTCGAACGGGAAGGCATATTACAAGCTTTCATCATCGTCGGAAGCCGTTACCGCAAGCGTCATTACGCATTATATGGTTGGCGGAGATCCGAAAATAGCGAACCGCATGAAGACCCTGAAGTCTATTCGGTATTCCTTCCATGCTCTGGATACGGCGGGGTCGGCGGCGACCATCGCCATGTACGTCTGGATAGACAACCTTCTTGCAACATGGCCGAACGGGAACAATTACGTTACCCTGGACGCCTCCAGATGGAAGCCGACGGTTTTGAACTTCCCACCGAATTGGCGGGGGTATTCTTTCAGGGTCTATCTGCTTGGGTCGTCACTGGGGACATTTGAACTAAATAGCCCTTGGGACATTGAATTTGACGTGACGCCATAGAAGGAGGTGCGGACAGTGGCAATTGATTTTCTCGATTTCATCGAATCCCGAACCGCTGGGCAGCCTGATCCAACGGGATATTTTCTGAGCTTCAAGACCGGACCGGAACAGTTCTACCAACAGTCGTTCACGGTGCCTGAATTTCAGAGCTTTTTGACCAACCCGGAAGGCTGGTATTCAGGCGGGAGCCAGTCGAACCTGCAATTCAACAGCGGGTGGAGGAACGCGGCGGGGAAGGAGGAGGATGCACGCAACCTATCTCTCCCATCCTTCGGCAGCCTCGAAGACCCGAATGCGGCGGCCCTCTATCAACAATTTGTCGATCCCTGGACGGGAAACGCAAAACAGATGCTGGATTCCTCTGGCGACGTTTACACGTACTACAAGGACCCCCTCTCCCTGGACGTCTACAAGGATCTCGCCGCCGGTGCAATAGACTGGCTTCAGTCCGGGAAGCCCATGTCCTATTCCGTTTCCCATTTAGATGGCCGTGGTGGGTTCGGCGGGTTCATGAACTCCCTGGCGGATTCCCTGTATAGCGGCGTGTCGGGTGCTACCAACTGGCTTTCCCAGCTTGCGTCCAATGTCGTCCCGAACGTTATCAAGTCCGCCCCGGCCATCGTCGGGACACTGATCGGCGGACCGGCTGGTATTGGAATAGGCGCGGGCATGTCCGGGCTTCAGAGCGCGGCGGTTCAGGACACAAAAACCGGGGGCGTGAACCTGGGGGATGTCCTTTTGGATGCAGGCAAGGCGGGCGCGTCCATTTACGGCGTCGGGGAGTTGGGCGGTTGGCTCAAGGGCACGGAAGGCGGTGGATACACGGACATATTCAGCGGTGGCGGACCAGACGCCTTTTCTGGCGTACTTCCGGCAGGAGCAAACATGGGTGGTTCGTCCGTCCTGGGCGGGCTTGCGGAACAGGGAGCAGGATCTTCGTTCCTGGGCGCTGAAGCTGGGTTTAATCCATTCACGGTAAACGAGGCCCTTGCCCCGGCATCGGGCGGGATTGGAGAAACAACGGTTGCAGGCAGCCTCTTCTCCGGGGCTGGCGCGGAAGGAGGCGGAATCATGACGGGAAACATGCAGGGGTTCAATTCGCTGTTTGGCAATGGGGGGATGACGACAGGCGCGGCCCCCTGGTTGACGGCGGGGGGAGGAACGGGAAGCGGAGACATGCTTTCTGCCCTTCTGTCCGGGAACAACAAGTATCTCATGGGCGCCGGGGTACTGTCCAATGTCCTGAAGGGGATCTCCAGGCAGGGCACGGAGGACGAGAACCGAAAGCGCATCGCGGAGCTTCTTTCCCAAGGCATTTCCAAGGCGGAGGCGGCCCGGTCTGAGGGCATGTGGGACGACGCAAAGAGAGATTCGGCCATGAAGGGGATCATGGGACAGCTCTCCGAGATGGTGACGGGTGGCATGCGGAGATCCGGCGATATTTCGGCGGAGCTAGGCAGGGGCGGCGGCTTCTACGGAAACCGCGTAGCCAAGGCCCAGCAACAGGCGCGGGAAGCGGCGGCCCGGTGGCTGGCAAGCACCTACGAGCCCAAGTATATCCCCGGCGTCGATCCTTCGGCCTATGCCAAGCTTGGAGAGGCGCAGGGGCAAAGCCTTCCCTGGTACAACGAAACGCTTTCGGGGATCGGGAGCACATTAGGGAATCTCAGTTCCATGTCTGCCATGATGCCTATGCTGAAATGGCTTTACGGCAACCTGTAAGAACGGGAGGGTGATCCTATGGATGATTTTTTTTCCAGCTTCAACGCGGGGCTGAAGAACCTGCCCGATCTTGCCATGAAGAAGTGGAAACTGGACATGGACGCGGCCCGGTGGCGTGAACAGTTGGACGAGGCCAAGCGCACGCATAACATCAACCTTGGCATGAAATTCCTGGAGTCTGGAGACGTGACGAACGCGGAGAGGTTCCTTCGGTCGGCCATTCCTGGCGGAGTGAGCGTCGAAACGCTGACGCAATCTCCCATAGCGAGGCTAAACCAGGCGAAGACAGAAGAAGCCATAAGGTCGTCGAACGCCAAAAAGGGGATTGTGGACGAAGTGCGCTCCATCATGGAGCCGCGTACCGTTCAGGCCCCCATCGACCTGGGCATCGGTGGAGAGCTGCCGGAAGGGGTGGAGGTGCCCACGACGGCAAAGACGATACCGGGCAGGGACCTTACGACAAAGGACTTTTTGCGGATACTCATGAAGCACGACCCAGAGTCCGGG
>CAYXPO010000182.1:0-8391 GCA_964466925.1 uncultured Nitrospirales bacterium | reverse complement strand
AAAGCACAACCGCGCGGCAAAATCACTGTTGACGCTGTCACACAAGGACGCCGCCAATGCGGGCTGCCGGGCCACTACTGTTAGGTGTTTCATGCCATTCCATCCTTCTCCGCACGGATATCCGGACGCGTCCGTCATGGGAGGCCCCATCCCGGACCGCCGCGGCCGGAACATCACGCGCTGGCGCTGTCCTTCTGTTCCCACGCGGTGCCAATCACATTAAGAATTTGCGCAATCACGGTGATAATCGTTCCCCATGACAGGTCCGTTGAGGCTTTCTTGGGGGCGCAGGTAAGTTTTACCATGTGTTTCATCGCTGCAATCTCCTTTTGCCACGTGCCTTTACGGCGTTTCGTGCATTCCAAACGCAGTATACCAATTGCCCCCCATCCAGTCAATCGCCAGGAAGCCTTCCACACCGGCAACCCGGCAAACCATTCCCTTATACAAATTTACCGATTCATCTGCCCTTCATCACAAGGTACTATCGTCTTCATAACGAAAAAGTTCCCTTACGGGCTGACAGGCCAAAAGGCGTCGGTGGGCTGAATATGGCGTAAGCCTCCTTATCCCAAAGAGTTATGCGCGGGGAGGAGGGAGTGTCCCATCAGCACGGCATCTATTGCATGCGCCGCCTCCCGTCCTTCATGAATGGCCCAAACCACCAAAGACTGTCCCCGCCGCGCATCCCCGGCGGCAAACCATCCCGGGCGGCTGGTTCTGAACTGGTCATCCGTTTTTATAGCCCGCCCGAATCGGTTTTTCTCCATTTCCAAGCCCAGCACATTGACAAAAACGCCCGTCTCGGGTTCGGTGAACCCCATGGCCAAGAGCACCAGTTCACACGGGATGCGCCGTTCCGTGCCGGGAATTTCCCGCATGGTCCGGCGGCCTTGGGCATCCGGCGCGCTCCATTCCACCTCGATGGCATGCAGTGCGGCCACCCGCCCGGTTCCATCGTCCTCAAACCGCTTGGTGAGCATCCCGAACATCCGTTCGCCGCCTTCCTTGTGGCTGGAGGACGTGCGCAGGACAAACGCCCACTGCGGCCAGGGATTGTCTTCCGCCCGTTCCTCGGGCGGCTTGGGCAACAGCTCAAGATTCACCAGCGATTTGCACCGTTGCCGGATGCTCGTGCCCACGCAATCCGACCCCGTGTCGCCGCCGCCAATGACCACCACATTCTTGCCCGTGGCCAGAATCTCCAAATCTTCAATGGTTTTTCCAAGCACCCGCCGGGTTTGCTGCGGCAGGAACTCCATGGCGGGATGAATGCCTTTGAGGTCCGCACCGGGCACGTCCATCCCGGTAAACGTTCGCGCCACGGTGGAACCAATCGTGAGCAATACCGCATCATAGGCGTCCATTTCGCTCACCGGCACGTTTTTGCCCACTTCCGCGTTGCACCGAAACTCCACGCCTTCATCTTTAAGTTGCTGAACGCGCCGGCGCACAAGGCTCTTATCAAGCTTGAAGGCAGGGATTCCGTAGATCAGCAATCCGCCGGGCTCATCGGCGCGCTCATACACCACCACCGAGTGCCCGGCCCGGTTCAATTGTTGGGCGGCGGCCAAGCCCGCCGGCCCCGACCCGATAATGGCCACTTTTTTCCCGGTGCGCTCCGGCGGAGGCTCCGGAACAATCCACTGTTCCTTCCAGCCGCGGTCCGCAATTTCCCGTTCTATCATTTCAATGGTGACCGGCGGCTCGTTGATGCCCAGGACGCACGCGTTTTCACACGGCGCGGGGCACACGCGCCCGGTGAATTCCGGAAAGTTGTTGGTGGCGTGCAGCGTGCGCAAGGCCTCCCGCCAGAGGTCGTCCTTCACCAGATCATTGAAATCGGGGATTTGGTTGCCGAGCGGGCATCCGTGATGGCAGAACGGGACTCCGCAGTTCATGCAGCGGTAGGCCTGCTCCCTCAATTTCTCCGGAGGAAGGGAATGGGTGAACTCCCGGTAATGCCGGATGCGCTCCTCCACAGGCTCCTCCGGGGCAAGTTCCCGATCAAACGCCATAAACCCTTTGGACTTGTCAGGAAGCATGCGCCACCTCCCGCGGTTGTTCCTGTTGTTTCAAAACACGTGCGTAATCCCGGGGCATAACCCGCACAAACCGGGCCGCCTCGGCCTCCCACTGCTCAAGCAGACGCCGGGCGGTTGGGCTTCCCGTATAGCGGGCATGCCGTTCAAGCATGCGCTGGATTTCCGGAATGCTTTTTTCGTGCAACGGTTTGAGATCCACCATGCCGGTGTTGCAGTGGCGGGGAAATTCACCCGCGGGATCATACACAAAGGCTATCCCGCCGCTCATGCCCGCCGCGAAGTTGCGCCCGGTCTTGCCGAGCACCAGCACGCGCCCGCCGGTCATGTACTCGCAACCATGATCGCCCACCCCCTCCACCACCGCCCAGGCGCCGCTGTTGCGCACGCAGAACCGCTCGCCCGCCACGCCGCGGATATACGCCTCGCCGCTGGTCGCCCCATAAAACGCCACATTGCCGATAATGATCTGTTCCTGCGGATTCCCGCCGCGCCGCGTGATGGCGTCCACAAATTCCGTGGGCGGCGTCACGATAATCTTCCCGCCGGAAAGGCCCTTGCCCAGGTAGTCGTTGGTTTCGCCGGTCAGATTGAGCGTAACGCCCCGGATAATGAACGCGCCGAAACTTTGACCCGCGCAGCCCGTGCAATCCATCCAGACGGTGTCCTCCTCCAGATGGCCCGTATACATGCCCAAATGATGCCGCCGCGTGAGTTCGCTGGAGAGCATCGTGCCCACGGTGCGGTGCACATTGCGGACCGGCAGCGAAAACCGGACGGCCTCCCTGCGTTCCAACGCGGGCGCGGCCAGCTTCATGATCTCATGGTCCAGCGCCTTGTCCACGCCATGATCCTGTTGCTTGCTGCAATAGAGCGTCGAATTTTCCCAGGGCTTGGCCACATACAGGATGCGGGACAAGTCGAGGAATTTCGCCTTCCAGTGTTCAGGCAGCGGATCGTACTCGAGCCGGTCCGCGCGTCCAATCATTTCATTCATCGTGCGGAACCCCAGTTGCGCCATGATTTCACGCAACTCCTCCGCCACAAAGAAGAAGTAATTCACCACATATTCGGGTTTTCCATTGAATTTCTTGCGCAATTCCGGGTCTTGGGTCGCAATGCCCACGGGGCACGTGTTCAGGTGGCATTTGCGCATCATGATGCACCCGCTCACAATCAGGGGGGCCGTGGCGAACCCGAATTCATCCGCGCCGAGCAGCGCGGCCACGGCCACGTCGCGCCCGGTCTTCAGTTGGCCGTCCGCCTGCACCCGGATGCGGTCCCGGAGATCATTCTCCACCAAGACCTGATGCGTTTCCGCCAGTCCCAGTTCCCACGGCAGGCCCGCATGTTTGACGGACGACACCGGCGAGGCGCCCGTGCCGCCGTCATGGCCGCTGACCAGCACCAAATCCGATTTCCCTTTGGAAACCCCGGCCGCGATGGTGCCCACCCCCGCCTCCGACACCAGTTTCACCGAGACCTTGCCGTAAACATTGGCGTTTTTAAGGTCGTGGATCAGTTGGGCCAGGTCTTCTATCGAATAGATGTCGTGATGCGGCGGCGGCGAGATCAGCTCGACCCCGGGCGTCGCATACCGCACCTTGGCGATTTCATCAAAGACCTTGTGGCCGGGCAACTGCCCGCCTTCGCCCGGCTTCGCGCCCTGCGCCATTTTGATCTGCAGTTCGTCGGAATTCACCAGGTACTCATTCGTCACGCCGAACCGCGCCGACGCCACCTGCTTGATGGCGCTGCGGCGCAAATCCCCATTCGGGTCCCGCTCGAACCGTTTCGGGTCTTCGCCGCCTTCGCCCGTATTGCTGCGCCCGCCCAGCCGGTTCATCGCTATCGCCAGTGTTTCGTGCGCTTCCTTGCTGATGGACCCGAACGACATCGCGCCGGTGCAAAAACGCTTCACAATCTCGGCGGCGGGCTCCACCTCCTCCAGCGGAACCGGCGTGCCGGGTTTGAACTTCATCAAACCGCGCAAGGTGGCCAACGACCGGTTCCGGTCATTTACTTCCTCCGCAAACTTCCGGTAGACATCGCGGCGGTTCGCGCGCGCGGCCTGCTGCAGCGTGGAAATGGTGACCGGGTTCCACTGATGAAATTCACCCTGCTTCCGCCAGCGGTACGTCCCCCCGACATCCAAGGTTTCGGCGCGCGCCGCGCGCGGCGGGTAAGCCATCTCATGACGCATCAGGCTTTCCCGCGCGATTTCCGGCAGGCCGATGCCTTCGATCCGGGACACGGTGCCGGTGAAACAACGGTTCACCACATCGGAATGCACGCCGATGGCCTCGAAGATTTGCGCGCAGTGATAGCTGTGCTGGGTGGAAATCCCGATCTTCGCCATGATTTTCAACAGGCCCTTTTCGAGGGCCTTAATGTAGTTCTTGCGCGCTTTGCCCGGATACTCCTCGGCCACGGCCCCGCGTTCAATCAAGTCCTCCAGGGATTCCAGCGCCAGATAGGGATTGACCGCCCCCGCGCCGTACCCCGTCAACAGGGCGAAATGATGCACTTCCCGGGCTTCCCCGGTTTCAATGATTATCCCGCAGTTCGTGCGCTTGTGCCGCCGCACCAAATGCTGATGCACCGCCCCCACGGCCAGCAGGCTGGGAATCGGCGCATGATCCTCGTCCACGCCGCGGTCCGACAACACCACTAGGCTTATTCCCTCGTCCACCAAACGCTCCGCTTCCTGGCAGAGGCGGTCCAAGGCGGGTTCCAGCGCGTCCGGCCCTTCCTCCACGGGGAACAGCGTGGAAACCACCCCCGCGCGCAGGCCGGGCGCATCAATCCGCTTTATATAATTCATCCGCTCATCCGTCAGGATGGGCGACATCAGGTGCAGCCGCCGACAGTCCTCCGGGGCCTCGCCAAGCAGATTGCCTTCCCGCCCGATATCCATTTCGAGCGACATCACAATCTCCTCCCGGATCGAGTCAATCGGAGGATTGGTCACCTGCGCGAAAAGTTGTTTGAAATAATTGAAGAGCAATTGCGGGCGCGGCGACAACACCGCCAGCGCCGTGTCGTTGCCCATGGACCCGACCGGCTCTTTGCCTTCTTCCGCCATGGGTTCCAGGAGCATGTCAATATCCTCCTGGGTGTATCCGAAAACCTGCTGGCGTTTCAGCAGCGGGGCCGCTTCACGGAGCGGGGCCGCTTCCTGAATTTCCGGCGGCGGCACGGTGCGGTGCGCGTTCAACCATGCCCGGTACGGCTTGCGCCGCACCAACTGCTCCTTTATTTCTTCATCCTCCACGATGCGCTGTTCTTCCGTGTCAATTAACAGCATGCGCCCCGGTTCAAGACGGCCTTTCTTGATGATCGTGTCTTGCGGCACATCGAGCACGCCCACTTCCGAGGCCATAATGACCTGCCGGTCATCCGTCACCCAATACCGGGAGGGGCGCAGCCCATTGCGGTCCAGCACCGCCCCCACCCGGATGCCGTCCGTAAACGCAATCGAGGCGGGGCCGTCCCACGGCTCCATCTTTGCGGCGTGATACTCGTAAAACGCGCGTTTTTCATCCGGCATGGACTCATGCCCGCTCCACGGTTCCGGAATCATCATCATCATTGCATGGGCGGCGGAGCGCCCCCCGCGCACCAGCAGTTCGAAGGCCATGTCGAAGATGGCCGAATCACTCGCCCCCGAGGCCAGGAACGGAATGAGTTTTTTAATATCGTCCCCAAACAAGGGGCTTTCGATGTGATGCTCCCGCGATTCCATCATGTTGACGTTGCCGCGCAACGTGTTAATCTCCCCATTGTGCGCCAGAAACCGGAAGGGATGCGCCAGCGGCCAACTGGGCAGCGTGTTGGTGCTGTACCGCTGATGCACCAGCACCAGCGCGCTTTCCACCATGGTGCTCGCCAAGTCTTCGTAATAACAATCGAACGCGCCGGGCAGAAACAAGCCCTTGTAGACAATCGTCCGCGCGGAGAGGCTGGGAAAATACAGTTGATCCCGCCCTTCCAGGGACGTGGCGCGGATGCGGTGCGTCGCCGCTTTTCGAATCACCAGCAGCTTGCGCTCGAACGCCTCGAGGTCCAGCCCTTCCGCGCGCCGGATGAACACCTGCCGCATCACCGGCTCGTTGCGCCGGGCCAGCCAGCCAATCACGGACGAGTCGCGCGGCACTTCCCGCCAGAACAACACGCTTTGCCCCTCTTCTTCGATGGTTCGATTGATGAGGTCCACCGAAGCGTCGCGCGAAGCGGTGTTTTGCGGGAGGAAAACCATTCCCACGGCGTAGGCCCCCGGTTCGGGCAAGTCATGCCCCATCCGATTCGCTTCTTTTGCGAAAAACCGGTGGGGCAGTTGAATCAGCATGCCGCAGCCGTCACCCGTCTGTGGATCACACCCGCACGCGCCCCGGTGCGTCAGGTTTTCCATTACCTGCAATCCCTTGCGGATAATGTCGTGCGTGCGTTTCCCGTCTATGTTGACAACAAAGCCCACCCCGCAGGCATCATGTTCAAAACGCGGGTCATATAACCCTTCGCGCGATAGAGTTCTCATGGTTAGATTCTTTGTATCCTTTTATTTGGAAGAACGCTGTCCTTTTCGGTGAAATTCCAGAAAAACAGGCCGAAAAGCGTTTTGGGCGGGAAATATCAGCGTCTTGTGTTTCCGTGTTCATAGCATACCTGGAACGGGATGGTTGCGTCAAGTTTTATACTGCTAATTGTATGGGCGGTCGGGCAAAACCCACCGAATCTGATACTTTCTTTTAACGAACATGCGATAGGGGGCAAAAATTCCTACCATTTGGTAGTGTTTTTATTGGGCTTAAAATCCAACTATACGGCAACAAAATAAAGCCGCAAAACGCGGCTAGAAGAGCGTATGTGCCCCCGGCGCTATTTTTTTACCGTTGTTTCCAGGCGAGGAGGCAGCCCTGCAAGAGACGGTTCGGGATACGTCCAGCCACGTTCCGCCCAGGCCTTGCGCAGCCGTGCTTCCATATCGCGCAACTGCTCCGACATGGGAACACCGGCATATCGTTTGGCAATATGCCGTTTTGTTTCCCAGGTCTGCGCGCGCCAATCCGCTCTATAGTCAAATAGGATCATCCGTAATAAATCACCTGCTCCGGAGTTACGATATCAAAAAAATGCTTCTTCGTTAGAATTTATGGGTCATTTTAGGTTCTGGCAGGTGTCCAAGTGTGTGAAATAGGGCGATTTTGAGCACATCAAGCTCTCGGTAGCCATAGGCTTTTCTGGTGATCAAGTTGACTTTGCGATTCATGCCCTCGACGGTTCCGCCAGAAAATAATAGGACGGTCTCGTGGGAAAAGGGGGAAAATAATGGTGACGGTGTGCGTGGTTGAGCACGTTCAAAGTGCGGTCGAAAAGTACCGAAGAAGGGGGTTTGTTTATAGTTGTTTTATAGTTGCGCCTAAAAAGAGGCCTATTGGGGGTTAAGTGACCACTGATGAGGAAGCTAAAAATCACCAAAAACCTTGGTAAATCCGGGGTTTTCGAGGAGTTTTTAAATGGTGGGCCCTGCAGGACTCGAACCTGCGACCAAGTGATTATGAGTCACCTGCTCTAACCAACTGAGCTAAGGGCCCACGGGGGCAATGGTTGGATTGTAGTGCTGTTTTGATGCTGTCGTCAAGCTGGTGGTCAGGTTTGCAGCAGGCTCCAGTCCACGAAGGATTTCAATTCGCGGGCGCGGGTGGGGTGGCGCATCTTGCGCAGGGCTTTGGCTTCTATCTGGCGGACGCGTTCGCGGGTGACGTTGAAGACGCTGCCGACTTCTTCGAGGGTGCGGGGATAGCCGTCGCCGAGGCCGAAGCGCAGGCGCAGCACTTTTTCTTCGCGTTCGGTGAGGGTGCCGAGGACTTCGTCGAGTTTTTCCTGGAACACGCTGAAGGCGGTGGCGTTGGCGGGGCTTTCGGCGCCTTTGTCTTCGATGAAGTCGCCGAAACTGGAGTCGCCGTCGTCGCCGACGGGGGTTTCGAGGCTGATGGCTTCCTGGGCGATCTTGAGGATGGAGCGGACTTTGTCGGAGGACATTTCCATGGCTTCCGCGATTTCCTCGGGGCTGGGCTCGCGTCCGTATTCCTGGACGAGCCGGCGGCTGGTGCGGACCAGCTTGTTGATGGATTCGATCATGTGCACGGGGATGCGGATGGTGCGGGCCTGGTCGGCGATGGAGCGCGTGATGGCCTGGCGAATCCACCAGGTGGCGTAGGTGCTGAACTTGTAGCCGCGCTGATATTCGAACTTCTCCACGGCTTTCATCAGGCCGATGTTGCCTTCCTGGATCAGATCAAGGAAGGACATGCCGCGGTTGGTGTATTTTTTGCCGATGCTGACGACG
>CAYXPO010000181.1:2458-8444 GCA_964466925.1 uncultured Nitrospirales bacterium | reverse complement strand
GCCCCTCCGGAACATTTCCGGTCCAGCGCAGGAACAAAGTGTCCGCGCCTGGGGTCGCGGTCACTTCAAATGCGCCTCCCTGCGGATACCAATACAAACCGGGGGCCGGGGCGATGGTCCCATTGCCCTGTACTTGGAGGTAGAGATACCAATCGGCTTCCTGGAAATTCGCGAAGATCGTCCGGTTTCGGTCCATGAGGATTACCGGATCACGGTCATTGGGATTGACTCCCGCCGGCAGATCGCCCGACCAGTGATCGAACAAACTCGCCCCTTGATCGATCGCGTGAATGGCGGGGGTGGCGCCCGCCACAAACCGCCGTGTACCGGAAGGATTCGTGATACCGCCGCCGATCTGGTTCACCACCAGTTCATAGCCGGAGGTTCCCAGGGTGATGGTGACGTTTTTATTGGCGTTCATCAGCAGGGAACTGGTGTAGTCAAAGGTGTTCACATCGCCGGAATAGCCGCCCCAATAGGTATTGGGCCATGGGCGGACTTCCAGGTAGGCATTCCGTCCGGCCATGTATTGATAGGTTCCCGCCGGATGTGACACATACTCGGCCGTTCCACCGCCCGTGACCGTCGTCGTGAGGGTATAATCGCCGGGGGTGAATACCGCCGTCAGGGTCATATTGCCATGGATGGTGAAACGTTGCCCGGGATCAAAGGGGTCCATGCCCTCCAATATACCTTCCCAATGGTTGAAGGCGTCGCCGCCATTCACGATGTTGGCCACCGCTTCCACCGGCGCGCCATCCACGTACCCGTAGGTGCCGGGATCGGGCCATGTGCTGCCATTGCCGGTATAGGCCAAGGTCAAGGTCCAATCCGCCGCTATATAGGTGGCGATGATGGTGCGATCCTGATTCATGGTTAGGGAAAGATACCGGCTGGAGGGGTTGGCAGCGCCGATATCGCCCGACCAGCCGCTAAAGGCCCATCCGCCGGTACCCATTTCGGCGTTCACCCAGACTTGTGAGCCTTCCACATAGTCGTGTTGGATCCCCGGTTCCGGCCCGCCCGCCGGAGAAGTCGCTCCCTCGCCCACGATGATGATGGTCAAGATGCGCAGGTCTTGAATGAAGTGGGCGGTGATAGTACGGTTTTGGTCCATGAGCACCGGGAGGTTCGCGTTATTGGGGTCCGCGCCATTGGGCAAATCCCCCGACCAATGGTCAAATTCCCAGCCGTTTTGAGGATTGGCGTTTACCACCGGTTGCGTGCCGGCAGCAAAATACGAAGTGTTGGGAAGGCTGACCCAGCCTTGGCCGTCCGTGTCCAGCGTAAGCTGATAGCCGGAATCGGCGAAATTGGCCGTGATGGACTTATTGGCCTCCATAACCACATCGAGACTGAGGGTATCACTGTCCACATCACCCGACCATCCCGCGAAATAGGCGGTTAAACTCGATGAGGCGCCCAAATGAGCGGTTTGCCCATTGAGATAGGCATAGGTTCCTGGGAGAGGCGATACCCCCCCCGAGGGCGGCCCTGTTTTGGCGAGGGTGAGGGTGTAATCCCCGGCCACGAAATTCGCGGTGATCGTGCGGTTCTGGTTCATAATCACAGAGGAACCGAAGCTTTCAGGATTGGCGCCGCCCAAGTCCCCCGACCAGTGGGAAAAGGCGTCGCCGCCGGAAAGAAGAGTCACGCTGAAGTTTGCCCACGTCCCGTTCAGATACCCATACGTGCCTGGGTTTGGATTGGTGCCGCCATTGCCCGAGGTTAGCAGTGTCAGGCTCCAGTCGGCCGCCACATAATGCGCGGTGATGGTGCGATCCTGGTCCATGTAGACACAGACTTGGTTGCCGGTGGGATTGGAACCGCCAATATCTCCGGACCAATACCCAAACGCGCCTTCAGCGACGCCCAGTGCTTGAATGCATAAGAATTGGTCCGAGGTGTATTCATAAGAGGTTCCCGGGGCCGCGCTGCCCGCCGGACTTGTGTTTCCGGGCCCGTCAATGATGATGGTCAAGGTTTTGGTGTCTTGAATGAACGTGCCCGTGATGGCGCGGTCCCGGTCCATCAAGACCGGCAATTCCGGACTGTGGGCATCGGCGCCCGCAGGCAGGTCGCCCGTCCATTCACTGAAGACCCAGCCATTCCACGAAGTGGCTTTCAGCACCGGCTGCGTTCCACTGGCCAGGTAATATATCCCGAAAAGGTTAATATTGCCCTGGCCCTGCCTGCTCACATTCAAGGCGTATCCGCTGCTTGCAAAGTTGGCGGTGATGGTTTTGTTGCCGTCCATGACAATGTCAATATTCGGGGTGTCATCCGTGATGCTGCCCGTCCATCCATTGAAACAGGCCGACCTATTCGTCCATGCACTGACCGTGGCGGTTTGCCCGTCCAAATAGGCATACGTTCCTGGGCTGGGATTCGTGCCCGCCATGGACGAACCGCCGGTGTTGATTGTCAAGAACCAGTCGCCTGGAATGAAATTCGCCGTGACGGTCCGGTTGCGGTCCATAATCATATAGAGCCAGTTGTTCTGGGCCTGTCCCGAATCAATATCGCCCGTCCAGCCCGAAAAGGCTCCGCCGCCGGAAAGAAGTTGATAGCCGAACCCCGCATAGGTGCCGTTGACATATCCATAGACCCCTGGCGCGGGACTGGTAGTACCGTTGCCGTTTGCCTGAAGCGTGAGATTCCAATTCGCCGGGATGAAAACCGCGGTAAGCGTGCGGTCCTGGTCCATAGTCACGCAGATACCAGGAGAACTGGGATTCGCGCCGCCCAAGTCACCTTCCCAGTGATCAAAAGCCACCCCGGCGGCGGGTATGGCATTGAGGCAGGTGGTTTGCCCCGTGGAATAAAGATACTGCGTTCCAGGGGCGGCACTGCCCGCCGGGTTCGTGGTTCCTCCGCCTTGTACGATTAGGGTGAGTGTTTTCGCATCCAGGACAAAGACGGCGGTGATGTCCCGGTTCTGATCCATCACGATGGGCAATACCGGGTTATTGGGGTCCGCGCCGGCGGGCAGATTCCCCGTCCAGTGATCAAAGCGATAGGTGGGATCATACGACCCGGCCTGCAAATCGAAACCGGCTCCGGACGCATAGTTGAACGGGCCGTTCCCCCAGAATCCGATGACGGACCCATTGCCCTGGATATGGAGGGTTAATTGATATCCCGAACTGGTGAATGCCGCGGTAACCGTCTTGTTTCCGTTCATGAGTATCGAGGCAGTGGGCAAGAACCCTGTGGCGTCCCCGGACCATCCGTTAAAATAGGAAGACGCGTTATTGTTGGCACTTACATTGGCGGTTTGCCCGTTCAAGTAGGAATAAGTTCCCATATTGGGCCACGTATTGCTGTCTCCCCCGCCCGTGACGTTAATGGTCAGCGTCCAATCGCCTGGCACAAAATTTGCCGAGATGGATTTATCGCTATCCATAAATACCTGGGTGCTCATTTGTGGTGAAGTGATATCCCCGGTCCACCCGCCAAAGGCCTGGCCGCTGCCCGCTATGGGATAGGCATTCACATAGGTCCAGGTATTTTGGGCCACTGCGGTTACGCCAGGTTCCGGCGAGGTCGTGCCGGTGCCGTTTATGGAGATGGTGAGATTGAAGGCGGGGCCGCAGACGGCATTGGATTGAATACCCACGTAGGGCGCCAAGACTTTCAACTGGTCGAGTTGGTTTTCATCACAGAACGGCGTTCCCTCGACAAACGGATTATTGTTCAAGCCAATCCAACTAAAGCTGGCCGCATTGGGGTTATCGAGCAGCGGCTGAATATCCGTAAGCAAATTGCCGTCCAATTTGATCTGTTTAAGGCCTGTACACGATTGCAGCGCGCCGAGACTCGTAATTTGGTTCCAGCTCAGGTCCACTTCCTGAAGGCTAGTAAGGCCCGCCAAACCGGAAATATCCGTAATCTGATTTTGAAAAAAACCGGCCGCCTGCAAGTTGGTTATCCCGGACAGGTTGGGAATGGCGGTGAGTTGACACTGCGACGCTTCCAGCCTTTGCAGATTTGTGTAATTGGAAACAACACTGATATCCGTGATGGGGCCCATCATCACGGCGAATATGAAACCGGGGTTGATCCCGGTCAATCCGCTGATGTCCGTAAGGTTTTCTTCCGCAAGGAAAGCAAGCCCTTGCAGGTTGACCAAGCCGTTGATGATGGGGATATCCGAATTCTTCACGCCATTGTCAATAAAAACCAGCAGCGTCAGCGTGTCCGCCACATCGGACAAGGGGGCAAAGCTGGTGATGGGATTGGCGCCCATCCAGAGGCTGGTCAGGCTGTCCAAGGTGCTGATGGCGGCGATACTCGTGATGCCCGTATTTCCGATGATGCTCAAATATTCCAAGTTGACCAAGCCGGCCACGGGTGAGAGATCCGTGATCAGATTGGTGCCGGTTTGCCTGGGGTCTAAATCATTGTCCATCAGATTGACCCCCATCCCCACGTCCAGATGCTTCAGGCTGACCAGACCGCTCAGCGGGGTGAGGCTGGTAATCTGGTTCCAGCCCAGATTAAGTTCCGTCAAATGGGTGCAGGCCTGCAGCCCGGTCAAATCCGTAATTCCCAATCCATTGGCGGTCAACGTGGTGACATGGGTATTGGCCAGTTCGGAGTCCTGCGGAGGGTTGCTGAGAATCCCTCCCGTGGCCGCCTCCCATTGCGTTTTGACCGCATTGAGCAATGCGGCGTCATTGAAAGTCACCGGTGCGGACCAGGAGAATAGGGAAACAGCCAGTGACAGGAGAAAGAGTGCCCGTGTGAATTGGGTGCGTTTTTCCATGGAATGTACTCCCACGTTTGAACACGTGTGTCAAATTTTGCCGGTTTGTACCGGCCATGGTATTTTTCCATAGGTTCGACAAGAAAGCAACACATTTCTGGGCGATTCACGGTGACGGGGGGCGCAAGCGTGCACAATACCAAACCGCCAAACTTGGGGTTATACCCCTAGACCTGGAAAAAGCCTTTGCTTCAAGGTGTAAAGCGGCTGGATGTTTCCTGCGTATTATTGTTAATTTCGTTGGCCTGGGCGCAGGAAGAGCTTTTTCAGATCATAGTGAATGTAGGGTTGTTTGTAGGCGTCTTCTTGACCTTTGGCATGGGCCACCCACATTTCACGGTCGGTGGAATTGTAGAGCACGCTGTGCAGGTTGGTGTTGCGCATGGCGGCGTTTTTAAGGATTTCCAGCGCCACTTTTTCGTCAATCCGGCCATAATTCGCCTTGATGTCCGTGGCCATGCCTTTGTACCGGTGATCATACGATTCCGAACCGTAGGGCATGTTCGGATAACCCCTGGAACACGTCTGGGTGCTGCGGACCGTTGGGTCCATGGCCTCATCCGCGCGGAACACGGCGTTCTCGATGGGGAGGGCGTATTCAACGGTTTCCTTTGGGTCGTTGTCGGTGAATATGGCGCAGTGATGGGCACAAGTTTCATAGGCGCGCGCGGCCATCGCTTTTCCGTCCGCCACGACATAGTTGTAACCGACGGTGCGCTTGGAATTGGCGATGATATTCGTGGTTTGGTCGAGGTCCTTGGCCTCCTCCAGAATACGGCGGAGCATCACCATCAGGGGCACGCCCCGGAAGGAGCCGTCTTTGTTAATCGCACCGATTTGGCTGATGGAAATGCCCTCCATGTTCATGCCGGACAACACGCCGACCATGCCGAAATACCCGGCGGAGACGAAAGGGATGCATCCGTCTGGTTCATAGAGGATCAGTCCGGCGTCCTCTTGAAGTCCCGTCTCCATCATCCAATCCAGATTGCGTCCGTGGTATAGTTTTCCGTTACCGGTCGCTTTTCCGAAGACCGCGAACGCGCTGCAATACCGTTCCGTTAATTCCGATATCACCAGCATCCAGCGGAGTTTTTCAAGATCAACCCCCGCTCCATCCGCCAGTCCTTCCATCTCCCGCTGATACCGTTCGGGGATGTAGGGCAGGCACAGGCGGTATTCGCTTCCGAGCAGAAACTCCGAGAAGAAACGGGGCAG
>CAYXPO010000181.1:0-2448 GCA_964466925.1 uncultured Nitrospirales bacterium | reverse complement strand
ACGCGGGCCATGGCGCGGCGCACCTGATCGCGCGCGAGCGCCCCGTGCTGATACCCCATTTCATAGGGGGAACCTTTCAGATGCAGGACCCAGGTTCCCTCCACAAGTTCCATGTACCCCTTATCCTGCGGGTTCACGGATTGTTTTGGGCCGCGCCCGGGATGGGAAAACCAATACCCGAAGGCCACCAGCGCCACCACAAGGAATAAAATCACCCAGAGGGCGCGTTTGACGAATTTCAGCAAGCGATGCATTGTTTTAGAATCCTTTCCAAGGCTTGGCCCATACTATACCAGATTGATTCGTCCCTTAGACCAGAGAGGAAGGTGGGGCAGGTTTCAAAATGGGTGTTTTTGTGTGAAGGGTATTTCATGAAACCCTTAAGGCAAGGAAAAAGGGGGGCAGGGCGTATGGATGGGGAAATGAGAGGAAAGTTGAATCCTGGATTCCCGCTTTCACGGGAATGACGGCCTTGTGATTCGTGCGGAACGTTTTTCTCTTACCGAGTTCTTCGGTGCATTTAGGGATCGCTTAGGATAAAAGCAACGGGGAAATTTTTACTACTTAGATAATCTCTTCTTTTTCCGGGTCCCAGGGGACTTGGCGTTTGGCGGCCTCGACGGACATTGTCCATTTTCGCAATAGATGGCCTTGCCGGCCGCACAGGCGTCGAGCACCATTTTTTCGTGCCAATGATCCGGCGCGGCAATCACCACCGCCTCGACATTCGGATCAGCCAAGAGTTCGTGATAATCTTGGTAGCGTTTGGCGTCCGGATTGCGGCCCGCCTCAATGCCCCGTTCCAAGTGCGGCTTGTAGACATCGCACACCGCCACCACGTTGGCTTCTTTGCAGTCGCCGTTTTATTTGATCAAGTCCCATCCACGGGTTCCCGCGCCGATATGGCCGACGCGCACCGGGTCTTTGGCGGGTTCCGCGCCGGTGAGGATGGCGGGCGCGGTCAATGCCGCCGCGCTGGCGGCCAACAGGGTTCTGCGGGTGATCGGAGAAGCATTTTTCATGATGTCCGCCTTTCTGATACGTTCTCGGGCATTTTCCTGGCATAGTGAAGCACTCTTTCGCCCACAATGGCAAGGCTGACGAAAGAGAGGGCGATTCCCACCCACACCATGGCCACGTAGATGCCCACCCCGGGCTGGGTATAGTCCGGAGGGATAATCGAAACGCTTTCGGGATACCAGTTCCAGGGCTTGAAGAGTTCATCCGCGATGGTGACGCGCCAGAGGTGGGAATGATCAATTAACTGCCAGGCCAGGGTGAAGAGGAGGAGGCCAATCGTCATAGCGGCCACGGAAAAATTTTTGCGTGTGCGGAGGAATGCTTCCATGTGCAGGGCCGACAGCACGATCAGTACGGTTAACGGAATCACCATATACCGGGTGGCGACCCGCTGGGAGGCCAGCATCGGAATATGCAGGAAAATGAACAAGCGGGTGATGTTGCCGAAGGAAAACACGGCCATCACCAGCCCGGCCAAACCCAGCGCGGTAAATCCCGAGGGGTATCCAGGTTCTTTTCGTGAAAGAAACCCTCGGACAACGCCGAAGTAGCCCAGCAGCACGAGACCGCTGACGCCGACAAAAATGTCGATCTCCCACCAATACAATCCACCGTAAAATCCCAGTTCATCCTTCCATTTCATGGGTTGGGCGCGGGTCAGCGCTTCCAGAAAACAGGAGAGGGAGTTGTAGCCGGATTTGAATTCGAGCGAGGCCGGGTCCAGGGAAACCACGGCGGGCAGAAGGCGGAATGCGCCCAAGAAGGCGCTCAGCACTATCACCGCGAGCACCGGCGGAATGAGGCGCACCTGGATGATGGCAACAAGCACTAAAAACATAATGCACCAAACATAAAGATGGAAAGAGCCCTGAAGCAGGATAACAAACAGCACCAATGCGGAAAGAAGCGCGGGAAGCGCCTTGTCCTCACACTCGGCCAGCCGCAGGACAAAGAACAGAAACCACGGCAGGAAAAAATAACCGTACCACATGAAATGGCCCGCGGCCACGCGCGCCACGAGGTACCCGTTGAAGTTAAAGAGCAAAAACAGAAACGTGAATGAGAGATACCCAAGTTGATACCGCCGCCGGATCAGAAGCAGGCCCGCAAAGCAACACGAGTACAACAACAGGAGTTGAAACGTGTTGAAAACCGGATGGCTCAGCCAGGGAACCAGCAACATCTGCGGCATCAGAGGCGTTTCGGGCAACCCAAAGAACCGGTCCGTATAATGCGGGAGGCTCATGAAATACGGCATCTTCCCCTCCGTCAGCGCCTCGCGGAGGATGTCCTGATACCGCATGGCAAGCCGCCAGTCCCCCGTGTCAAAGCGAGCGAGGCCGGTAAAGGATTCATTGGCGCACACGGCCAGCCAATGGGCCGCGCCGAACCCATACAGCAGGACAAGAAAAAGGATAACGGGAAAGG
>CAYXPO010000180.1:0-8504 GCA_964466925.1 uncultured Nitrospirales bacterium | reverse complement strand
TAATGACAGCAATTAAGGTGAAAAATGGTTTCGGATGCAACAATTCAGCGGGCAGTGGATGTGCTTCGGTCTTTTGGCGCAACACGCGTGCTCATCTTTGGGAGTTATGTTCAGGACCCGCATACGGCGCGCGACATCGATCTAGCGGCTGAAGGAATTCCACTAAATTGCGCATGGAAGGCGGATGGCGCGATATCCGAAATATTAGATTTCCCATGCGATCTGGTTTTTAAAGAAGAAAATCCAGCCTTTTATGAACTCATCAAGAAACGTGCGACCATCGTCTATGAACAAACAGGCATTGATTGAAGAGATCCGATGGGAATTATCGCAGTTGAAAAAATTGGCGGTAACTGCGGGTGAATTGGCTGCCATACCGGATGCAAAACGGGATCCTTGGGATGCAACTGCTGCGGCTAAATATGTTTCGGATGTATTTCATGGGGTGGAGAATCTTTGGAAACGCAGATGTGTTTTTTTGAACATGCCCTGGCCCGAGGGACCTGATTCACATGCCAAAATTCTTAACGATTTCCTTGCTACCCCTTCATTAGGTGGCCGATTAATACCTGAGATTGCCCAACGATTGCGTTCCTACAAGAGTTTTCGTCACCGTTTTATCCATGGATATGCCTTTGAACCTGTGTGGGAAATGGTTGAAGAGCCGCTTCACCTGATTCCAGAGACCATAGAGGCAATCGCAGAGATTTGGGAACACTGGTTGGAAGAAATAGCAAACGATAGCGCGAAAGAGGAATAGATCTTTGCGAACTTTCAAAATTGGGGGGAAAGTAAAATGGCTATACCAGATTATCAAACACTAATGTTACCAACGCTCCGATTTTATGCCGATGGCCAGGAACACTCCTTTCGTGATGCTGTTGAAGGACTTGCTGTAGAATTTGGTTTGACAGCGCTGGAACGAAAAGAAATGCTGCCACTGGGCAACAGGAAATCTTTGATAATCGTGTTGGATGGGCGCGAACCTATCTGAAAAAAGCTGCTCTCATTGAACGGAGTAGGGGTTTCTACAATTGGGGTATTTGAACTGAAAAAGATAGATTCGGACCATTTTATGGAAGAATAACATGGTGACATTTTTGGAAGACCCCTTTCGCGGGAATGATGATACTGTGCATATAACATGTCCACATAACCTTGTTCCTGCATCTTGCCAGGTTTTGGGATAGTTTCGCGCAATACAGGACCCTCAACGAATACCCAACCCCGTAATTGAACGATTTTTACCCATTTGGTATGATTGCTTTGTTGGATGGTTGCCCATGCATACCCTTCCGGATAGGGCAATAACCGCTTCCTGGCATGTGAATGAGCAGGGTGAGTATTCGGTTTTGACCCTGCCTGGCGCGGGTGTGTAGATTCCGGCGGTTGCATCCCATCGCGGGTCTGAACGATAATTCAAACGTCCGAAACACGATATTCTAACTGGAAAGGCTCCAATCTGTGCCGGCGGTCATCGAAACACACAAACTGAACAAGCTCTATGAGGGCGCTTTCCGGGGCCAGGACGTGCATGCCCTGAAAGACCTGAACCTCACGATAGAGCCGGGCGAAATCTTCGGCTACCTCGGTCCGAACGGCTCGGGCAAGACCACGACGATCAAACTCCTGCTCGGGTTGATTTTCCCCACGTCGGGCACGATTTCGATTATGGGGAGCCGGGACATCAGTTCGGCGAAGGTGAAGCGCAACATCGGCTACCTGCCGGAGGGCGCGTATTATCCGGACTTTCTGCGCGGGGAGGAAATCCTGCGGTTTTACGGCAAACTCTACGGGCTGGGCGGCAAGGACTTGGAACAGCGCATTGACGCGGTGATGGGCCAAGTCGGCATGACGCATGCCCGCAAGCGCCTTCTGCGCGGTTACTCGAAAGGCATGCGGCAGCGCATCGGGCTCGCGCAGGCGCTCATCAGCGACCCGCAGATTTTGATTCTGGACGAACCCACCACGGGCTTGGACCCCATCGCCCGCAAGGAAATCCGTGACATTCTCGCCAACCTGCGCAATCAGGGCAAGACCCTGCTGATTTCGAGCCATGAGCTGCTGGAGGTGGAACTCATCAGTGACCGGGTGGGCATTTTGTTTGACGGGGTGGTGCAGACCCTGGGCACCATAGATGAATTGTTGACCGAGCGGGAGATGACCATCGAGGTGTCGGGGGCCTCGGAAGCGGCCTTGGCGCGGTTGACGGCAGCGGGCATCCCGGTGGAAGACCGCTTGGGGGAAAAGCTGAAACTGCGCGTCCCGCAAGGGCAATCGGTATACGACACCTTGGAACGCTGCAAAGCGGAGCAATTGACGATAGTCAGCGTGGCTCCCCGGCGCGAAACGCTCGAAGAGCTGTTTGTGCGCGTTGTGGGGGCGGCGGAAGCGAAACGGAGGCAAGCCGTATGACGGCCATAGTTGATTTTTTCCGGGGCCCGTGGTGCATCGCGGTCTACACGTGGCGCGAAGGCATGCGCAAGAAGACCCTCGTGGGGTTTCTGGTCCTGAGCCTGCTGGTCATTTTCGGTTCGAGCTTCATGTCGTCGTTTCTGGACCCCTCCGCGCAGTCCGACATGGAACTCAAGCTTATTAAAGACATCTGCGTCACCACCATCGCCATTTTCGGCATGCTCATCACGGTGTTCATTTCCGCGTCCGTGGTGCCGTTGGAAATGGACAACAAGGTCATCTACACGGTGCTGTCCAAGCCGGTGCGCCGCGTGCAATACCTGCTGGGCAAGTTCCTGGGCGTGCAATTGATCATCCTGGTGAACCTGGCGATGATGGGCGCGCTCTTTTTCCTCGCCATCTATATGAAACAGCGCATTCTGCCCACCTTGCTGCTCTGGTCCATTCTGCTCACCTATTTCCAGTTCATCATTGTCTCGGCGTTCACCTTCGCCATCTCCTGCGCGTCAACGTCCTCCGTGCTGCCCACCATCGGCGGGTTGTTCATTTACATCACCGGCACGCTGACGGAGTATTTGAAGGATGTTTTCACGCGGTCCGGGCAGACCGGGGAATGGTTCGACAAGATCGTGGGCTATGTGGCCTATGGTTTGTACAACGTGCTGCCCAACCTGATGCACTTTGATTTGAAAGACCAAATCATCAACCGCGCCCCGAACGATCCGCCCACCGACGTGTTGATCCCCAATCTGATCGCGTATGGGCTGTTGTACGCCATGACCGGGTTTATCATGTCGTATATCATTTTCCGGCGGAAGGAGATGTAAGCCGCCATGAAGCGGAACACCCTTTTCCTTCTCACCCTGCTCCTGCTGGCCTGCCTGGCGCTGGGCACGCTGCAAAACAGGCACTTGCAGCATCTCCGCGCCTCCGAGGCGTTTTACCGCTGGATACTCGCCGCGGCCACGAATGAACGCTTGTTTTCGGATCAATCGGAGGGGTTTGACGACAAAAACCTGTTTTTGGCCGTCGCCGGGGCCACGGAGGCCCTGCTGCCGGAGGTGGACCTTGCCGGCAGCGGCGCCGATCCGAATCGTTCGGTGAGCCGCCTGGGATTGGCCGCGGGGGAATTGGAACACCGTTCCCTGCTGTGGAATCTCGCCCGGGGGCCGGTGCTCGCCCCGCAGCGGCAACAGTTCCTGGACGATGTGCGGCAGCGGAAGCTGATCTTCGCCAAGGACATACAATACGCCGAAGCGCAGGCCAGCGGCGTAAATGTGTTCAACCTGTTTTTCGGGTTCCGCAAAGTGGCGGCCACGTTTGTGTGGATTCAGGTGGACCGGTACTGGCATCAGGGCATGATGTACCGCATGATCCCGCTGATGCGCACGTGCGTCACGCTGGACCCCAATTTTGTGGACGCTTATCTCCTGGGCGCGTGGCATCTCGCGTATAACGCCACGGCGAAAATGATTGACACGCCGCAGGCGCTCAAGACCTGGCATCCCAAGTATCAGGTGTGCCTGGGCGAAAAGGAGTTGTATTACTACCTCGCCGTGGATTTTCTTCAGGACGGCATACAAAAGAATCCGGACAATTACAAGCTGTATTTTGATCTTGGCTACGCGGTGTACAAGAACAAGCTTCAGGATTACGCGAACGCCATCAAATACCTGACGCCCGCCACGTACAAGATGTATCATGATCGCTGGGTGCCCCGGCAATTGTTTTTGTGCCGCGAACTGGACGGCCAATACGAGAAGGCGCTCGAGGGGTGGCAGCAATACATTAAGGAATACCCCGAAACCCAATCCGCGTTGGAAACCGCCCCGCGGTTTATCAAACGGAACAAGGCGTTTATCCAGGAAAAGAAAATGGAGGCGTTGCGCGCGGAGGCGAACGCCACCGCCGATCCCGTTCTGGCGCAGGCGAAACGCGAGGAGGCGGAAACGCACAAGCAAAATGCGATCCGGCTCTGGTCCGAGTTGGAAGAGCCGTTCGGCGAATACCGGAAATCACGCCTGAAAGCGATTGATCTCGCGGCCGAGGGGCGTTACCTGGAGGCCGTGGGGGTGCTTGAAAAGGCGCGGTGGGAAAATCCCGGCAGCTTTGACGAAGCGTCGGAACTGATGATGAAATTCAAGCAACAGGGCGGCATTCCGTTGTCGGTGTCCGAGAAAAAGGCCCTGCTGCGCAAAGAGGAAGGCGAAACCTGCAAGGGACAGCCCGCCGGTCAATAAGCGGAGCGCTACTGCCGCAATACGTCAATCATCGCGGCCACGTTCTCCGGTTTGGCATCGGGCGGGATTGCGTGCGAAGGCGCGGCAATATAGCCTCCGTTTTCCCCCACACTATCCAACAACCGCCGGACTTCATCCCTGACGTGATCCACAGTGCCGTAGGGCAGAGTGCGCTGGGTGCTGATGCCGCCGTAGAAGCTCAATTGATTGCCGAACCGCCGCTTGGTCTCAAATACATCGATCACCTCCGGCTGGAAGGGATTGAAGCAGTGCAGCCCGCATTCGATCAGTTCCGGAAACAGCTCGTCCACCTTCCCGCAACTGTGAATCATCACGTACTTGCCATGTTTACGCACCGCCTGATACATCGCGCGCACACGCGGCTTGATGAATTCCCGCCACATCCGCGGCCCCATGATCAGTCCGCGCTGCGAACCCCAGTCATCCCCGAACATCATCGCGTCAATGTCAAAGGCGCAGGCGTGTTCGATGCGCGCCAAATTGTGTTCCAGAATGCGGTCCAGCAGGCGGTGGACCGTTTCCGGCTCCACCGCCATGGCCATAAGCAGGTTTTCCATCCCGAAAAGCGTCCAGGCCCGCTCGAACAGGCTGAACCCGATATTGGCGAGCACAAACTGGCCCGGAGCGTTCGCGATGGCGGCGGGAAACGATGCATACCGGCGCGGATCATGCGGGTCGGGAAATAGGTACGCTTCGACGGTCTCCGAAGTCACGAGGCGGTTGCAGACGATGCCGATGTCCTTGTCCACCGAGCGGTTCCACCGCACGCCGAATTCATCCTCCCAGATGTCCGGTTCCACTTCGCGCCAGCCCTCCGGCGCCACAGTGGTAAGGATGGTGAGCGCATTGCCCAGATGCTCTTCAAAATCCGGATCGCCGTAATATTCCGCCATCCGGTCATGCATCCGCTCTGTAAATCCGATGCAATACGGCGTCTTGTCCGGTTGCTGATGATTGAAGCTTGCAATGACCCGCTCACGATTTGTCATGTACAGTTCCTACTATTCCTCACGGTTGGACTACCACGGTCTGATTGATATCCGGGGCGGTCACGGGCCATGTGCATTTAGCGCCGGAAGCGGCGTTCATTTCAAGGTAATATTCAAATGTCTTTGTTCCGATGCTTTTTGCGGGGATACGGGCCGTATACGTTTGCCGGGCGGCCAGTGTCAGCGGCACTTCTCTATACGCGGATTCGCCCAGCGCGCGCCAGCGGACCACGCCGGAAATTGCGGGGGCGGCATCCAGCCACACCGCCTTGATGACGAGTGATTCCCCCGGACGAATCAGACCGCGCTTGGTGGGCACGATCAACCGCGGCGCGCCGGTGTACCGTGCCGGCAGATTCGCTTCGGGCGGCAAAGGTTCGCCCAGGATGTCCGCCAATTCTTTTCCCGGTGCTTCCAGCATGACCGGGAACGTGTGTTGTTCGAGGTTGGTTACGGTGCCCAGTTCGCCATACGTGCTCACCGTGGCGAGCAGGGCTTCGTACGCTTCCCGCGCCACCTGGGCCAGTGCTATCCGTTTCGGCAGCACAGTCTCCCGCACGGCCTGCTTTTTCTTCGCGGCATCGGGTTCCTTCTTTACCGGCTCGAACGCGGCATTGAATTCCGCCCAGGCGCACCGCATGCGCCCCGTGGCCCGGAGCATGCGGAAGTTGTTCAGCCAATACTCGAATCGCTCCTGGTTGCCCGCGCCGGCCACGCGCGGACGCAACGCCGCCAGCGCCTCCACGAAGGCATAGTCTTTGCCCACCTCGGCCCAGGGCCGGGGATCGGGATCATAGCCGCCCGGCCCGCCGATCCAATTGGATGGACGCGGCAGCAGGCCATCCATGTCGCTGAAAATCTTCGCGGCGTCCGCGGCCACTTCGGGCCCGAATTCGGTGAGCGCCCAGTCCGCGTAAAAATCATCCGCGCGCGGATGCGCCCGCAAGGGCTTCAGGTCGGCGGCATAATCGTTATAGGCTTCCCCGCCGCAATTGATTTTTTGGTTGAAATTGGCGCCCTCCACCACAATTCCGGCGATGCAGGGGAATTCCGTCTGCTTCACAAAATCAATATCCAGGCGTCCGTCTTCAACCTGTATGTCGAAACTTAAATCCAGCGGCTTGTTAATACCGGCCTTGGCAAAAATGTCCAGATTTTCGATGACGGGTTTATCCTCCAGTTTCACGCCGAACACCCGTTTGTCCGCCTTCCGGTAGTGCGGCTCGCAAAACTGGAGTGTAACCTTGCAGGCTCCGTTGGGCACAATCAACCGGTAGGCCGACACGTCCCACCGGACGGATTTATACACCGCCCCATTCGGTATGGAATCGAAATCAGGATGGTTGAAGGTTGTGGCGGTGCCGCCGATCACGCCGGATTCCGCCGCGCCGGAATCAATCCACCCCGTTTGGTCCCACGCGCCCTTGGCCAATGCCGAAACATTCGGCCCCAGGATGCGCGTGCGCCAATGAATGCCCATGAGTCCGTTGCAGCCGTACTTGAGCGCATCCCGTGCGTCGCGGCGCATCCGGCCCGCCCACAGTTGGATTTG
This sequence comes from uncultured Nitrospirales bacterium, assembly GCA_964466925.1. GTDB lineage: Bacteria > Hydrogenedentota > Hydrogenedentia > Hydrogenedentales > CAILVY01 > CAILVY01. The sequence continues at coordinate 1,287 of CAYXPO010000180.1, read as the reverse complement.
CGACATGGCCGGATCGTCTTCCAGCCAGGGAATCGCCCATTTCGCGCGCCCTTCCACCTGCGCAAAGCCCGGTTCCACCGGCTCATGCCCCACCTGCCGGTTGATACAGCTTACCGCCATGTCTTTGGGCAGCACTTTGTCCAGATAGGAGCGGTCGTATTGCGGTCCCAGCACCCATCCGCAGGTGGCGAGCTGGAACGGCGGCTTCACTTTCTCCCACGCGGCCCGGGCGATCTGGAGGTCGTCAATGGTGCGGTTCACCACGTCTTCGGACACCTTCTCCCAGGTCCACGTTTCCGGCGTCCAAAACCAATAATAATCGAGCGGATGCGCCCGTGTGATGCGCGTATAAATGCCCTCGTACAACTCCGTGATATGCTCTTTCGTCAGTGCCGCCGCGTCCGGACTCCCCGTAATGCGTTGGGCCGCGTCCCGCGGCGTCACCAGCGGAACCTCGGTGCCGATGCATGTTTTGATTCCAAGCTGCCGGGCCAACGTGAACGAATCCTTGAACAGCGCCGCCGCCCGCGCAAACACCTCCACGCACTTCTCCGGCGTGTCCGGTTTGGGTGAGAGGTTCCGCATCACCTCGCAGCCAAAATCATCCCGGTCATACAACGCGCCCGCGCCGCAGGAATAGACACTTGTTTTCTTCGGCAGGTAGCCCCACCCCACCGGCAGTTCGGTGTTGTACCAAATCGCGGGATACGCCGCTTTCACCGAGCCATCGGGATTTACTTCCTGGGGCCGGCCAATCCATACGCAGGGTTCCGCGGCGGGCCGGTCTTCCGGGTAGGTGTGCAGCCCGAAAAAATTCATCCGCAGCTTGGGCAATTGCGCCAGAATCGCCAGATAATCCTCCGGGCTCCACCAATCCGGGCCTTCGGGAAAATCATGAAACGGCTGAATCCCGCGCAGCGCGAACAACGGAACACCCGTCTCATTAATTTCCGGCAATCCCAGGGAAATTTTTCCATCGGGAATCACGTCGCCGTCCAGATAAAACCGGACCCCCAGTTTCTCCGCCAACTGATACGCGCCGTATAACGCACCCAGCGCGCTTCCGCCCACCACATATACCCGGCGGCTTCCGGAGGTGCCGGTCACGGTGTGCAGCCAATACTCCTGGTCCCCGAGCCGGTTCAAGGCGGACGTGTCAAGTGCTTGCGTCCATGGATGTTCCTTGACACAAACAAGAATCTCGGCTGTGCCCTGCTTGTCCGCGCGCACGGGGAGCAGCGAACCGGTGCGAAGATACAGGTAGCGCTGGATCTCGAGGGCGGCCAA
>CAYXPO010000179.1:0-8533 GCA_964466925.1 uncultured Nitrospirales bacterium | reverse complement strand
TCCGAGGGCGGTGGCCTCCACCCCATGCGAATCATGGCGGACCAGTTCCTTGGCGGCCAAGGGCGCCAGACGCGACAGTTCCGGCGAAAAATACTCGTCAAAATTGATGGAGAAACGCCGCGAAACCTCGTCCTTGACCACCACGCCATTGCACAAAATATCCATGATCACTTTCCGGCGAATGAGGTCATCCGCATCGAGGGTCATGTGCCGCTGCACCGGCAAATCACCCCGGCCAAGGCGTTCATAATATGCGGTGTTTTCTTTTTCGTTCTGACAGTAATACCCGGAAACATCGCCAATGCCGGTGGCGCCGAACGCCACCACATCCGTTTCCGCCTTGGTGGTGTAGCCCATGAAATTCCGGCGGAGCCGCCGCTCCCGCCAGGCCACGGCCAATTCATCCTCCGGTTTGGCGTAATGATCCATGCCAATCATCACGTACCCCGCCTGCTGAAGGCGCTCGATGGTCATCAGGTACAAATCGAATTTCAACTCGGTATCCGGCAGGTCCGCTCTGTCAATCTTCTGCTGGTTGTCACGAAGCGTGGGCAGGAAAGCGAAGCTGTATACGGCGATGCGGTCGGGGGCCAGTTCCACCACCTTCGCCAGCGTATCGGCGGCCTTCTTCATGTTCTGCCCCGGAAGCCCGTACACCAAATCGAAATTGAGGCTGCGTACACCGTGTTGGCGGATAAGGCGGCAAAACTCCACGGTTCGCGCGTGGGTCTGGCACCGCCCTATTTTCTGTTGCACCTCCGGATCAAAATCCTGGACGCCGATGCTTATCCGGTTGAATCCATTGGCCAGCAGGAACCGCACTTTCTCATCACCGCAGGTCATCGGGTTGGTTTCGATGGCCAGTTCCGCCTGGTCCTCCACATCGAACGACTCGCGGACAAGATTCATCACCGCGTTGAACTCGCTTTCCTGCAAAATGCTGGGCGTGCCACCGCCCCAGTGAATCTGCGCAACGCGATGCCGTTCCGGCAATAACGGACGCACCAGCCGAATCTCCGAAAGCAATGCGTCAACATATTCCGCCGTCTGCTCTTCCCGTTCGAGTTTGGCCGTGTTACAACCGCAATAATGGCAAATGACCGGGCAGAACGGCACATGAAAATACAGGGTCAACGGAATTTCCGCCGAGTGCCGCCGCAGTGCTTCCGCATAGGCCGCCCCCGATTCGGCGGGCTGCCACACCGGAATGGTGGGGTAACTGGTGTAGCGCGGCGCGGCCACGTCCATTTCCCGCACCAGGTCTTTGCCCGGAATCACGGAGGCGGTTGGATTCATGGCTGCCTCCTGTATCCATGCACAAAATCCACCAGCGCGCGGACATTGTCCACAGGCGTGGCCGGTGTGATTCCATGGCCGAGATTGAAGATATAGCCGGGCATTCCGGCATTTTCCGACAGAATTTTCTCCGCCTTCTGGAGCAGGATATCCCGGCGGCCCAACAACACCAGTGGATCAAGGTTGCCCTGATAAGCGCTTGGGCCAATTCCCCGGAAACGACTTCGGGTGGACGCCAAGTTCACCCGCCAGTCCATCGCCAGGACATCAATGGGAAGCTGATGGTTTTCCTCGGCAAATGCCCCTGCATCTTTACTGAACAATATGCCGGGTTTCCCCAGAGGCCGCAACGCATCAAAAATTTTTTGCAAATACGGCAGGGCGAACTCGCGGTAATCCATGGGCGCAAGGGCATCCGCCCAGGAATCGAACACTTGGAAGGCATCCGCGCCCGCTTCCAGTTGCATGCGCAGCCAACGGGTCAACACCGTGGCAAGCTTGTCCAGCAAGGCGTGCAGGGCGTCCGGCTCGGTGTTCATCAGGTGCTTGATCACCGCGTAATCCCTGGAGCCCATGCCTTCCACCGCGTAGCAGGCCATGGTCCATGGCGCGCCCGCAAAACCAATCAACGCCTTTCCGGCATCCAGTTCACCGCGCACCATCTTCAAGGCTTTTCCGAGAAAACAAGACGCCGCATCAAAATCGATCTCCACTAATTTCTCGATGTCCCGCCGCGTGCGAATTTGAGGAGCGAGGCGCGGGCCCTTGCCTTCGATAAACTGCACCTCGAGCCCCATGGGTTCGAGCGGGAGCAGAATATCGGAAAAAATAATCGCTGCATCGAATCCGAATTCACGCACCGGCTGAAGCGTAACTTCCGCCGACAATTCCGGCTCATGGCACATGGTCAGAAAGTCATATTTCGCGCGGACCTCCTGATACGCGGGCAGATACCGCCCCGCCTGCCGCATGATCCAGAGGGGAACCTGTTCCGTCTTTTGTCCTTTACAGGCCTGTATAAAAATCGCTTCGCTCATGATGCTCCATATGGCTATTGGTTATCTTACTTGTCTTTTCAGTCCCTGCCGTTTTCTGTCTGTGCTTGCCTTTTCGGTCCGTGCCTGTCCGTGTTAGCCCGTGTTTGCTCCTGAAATTTTTCGTGCAACTCCTACCCGTAACATTCACACATGGTTTCGAGAATGATGGAGACCGCCTGATCCACGTTTTCATCGGACAGGGCGGTATTCAGAAAGCCCACTTCATACCCGGACGGCGCGAAATAAATCCCTTTTTCCAGCAGGCGCTTATGCAACACGGCATACCGGGAGATTCCCGGTTTGGAGATGGCCGCCGATGTCCGGGGAAGCGCCTCGCTGTCAAAACTGAACCAAAACAGCGCGCCGGTCTGGATGTACCGCACGGGCAATCCCAGTCGTGCCAAACCGCTTTCAATGCCTGCCTGAAAGCGTCCCGCCACCGCCATCAGCCGATCCCAGCCGCCTTGATCAAAAAGCACTTCCAATGTGGCGAGGCCGGCGGTCATGGCTATGGGATTTCCGGAAAGCGTGCCCGCCTGATAGACCGGTCCATTGGGGGCGAGGTGTTCCATGATCTTCTCGGAAGCCGCCAGTGCAGCCGCAGGAAAACCTCCGCCAATCACTTTGCCCAGCGTTACAATATCCGGTTCCACGCCATAGTGCTGGAACGCGAATCCCGGCTGAACGCGCAGACCCACCAGCACTTCATCCAACAGGAGCAACGCGCCGTGCTCCCGGGTAATTTCACGTAAAAACTTCACAAACTCGGGACGCTGATACAACAAGCCGTTGTTCGCCGGAATCGTCTCCATCGCCACCGCCGCAATCTTGTCTCCCTGCCTTTTGAAAATTTCCGCAACCGCGTCTTCATTGTCCAGCGGGGCCACGAGCGTGGTGGCCGCAATCTCGGCGGGCACTCCGGCGGAACTCGACGTGCCGAATGTGGCCAAGCCGCTGCCCGCGCTCACCAGCATGGAGTCGAGGTGGCCATGATAGCATCCCTCGAATTTCACCACGTAGGGGCGGTTGGTCACGCCGCGCGCCAGCCGCACCGCCGTCATCACCGCTTCCGTGCCGGAATTGACAAAGCGCACCTTTTCCGCAAACCTCACACGCTCCAAGACCTTCCGGGCCAGCAGGGTTTCCGAACGGTGCGGCGCGCCGAAAGTCCATCCATCGGCCAATGCTTTTTCGATGCGCTCGCGCACATAGGGGTGTGCGTGACCCAACACCAGCGGCCCCCACGAACCGCAAAAATCCAGGTACCGGTTGCCGTCCCAATCTTCCAGCCACGCCCCTTCCCCCCGGCGAAAGGTGATGGGCGTGCCGCCGACCGACTTGAACGCGCGCACGGGCGAGTTCACTCCACCCGGCATTACTTCCAGCGCTTCTTTGAACAACTGCTCCGATTGCCTGCTTTCCATTCAACCTCCCTCACATCCATTTTTCCGCGTGTAACGGACGGGTGAAATAACTCAGAATAATTTCCGCGCCCGCCCGCGTGATGGCGGTCAGCGATTCGAGGGCCACGGCCCGCAGGTCCGCCGCGCCCGCGCGGGCGGCAAAAGCCAGCGCCGCATATTCGCCGCTCACTTGATATGCCGCCAGCGGCTGCTGCATGCGCCTCTTCAGTTCCGCGATAATGTCCAGATAGGGCATTGCGGGCTTGACCATGAGAATGTCCGCGCCTTCCGCCGCATCCTGACACGCCTCCAGCACCGCCTCCCGCGCATTGCGAATGTCCATCTGGTGGCTCTTGCGGTCGCCCGAAACCGGGGCGGAATGCGCCGCCTCGCGAAATGGGCCATAAAACGCGGACGCATATTTGACCGAATAGCTCATGATCGGCGTGTTCGTTTTCCCCGCCGCATCCAGCGCGTTCCGGATCGCCAGCACCCGCCCGTCCATCATGTCCGAGGGCGCAATCATATCCGCGCCCGCCTCCGCATAGCTCACGGCGGCCCGGGCCAACACTTCGTTTGTCGCGTCATTGAGAATCTCGCCATCCGCTGAAAGCAGCCCGCAATGACCATGCGAGGTGTACGCGCACAGGCACACATCGGGGATAAGAACCACGTCTCCGCCAAACTGTTTCTTCACCGTTCTCAGCGCACAGGCAATCAGGGATTTCTCCCCGCAGACACCCGATGCCTGTTCGTCTTTCATGTCAGGGAGTCCGAAAAAGATGTGGTTTTTGACGCCCAGTTTCAGGTCTTGCTCGATTTGTTTCACCAATTCATCAATGGAATGCCGGACCATTCCCGGCAGCGTGGAAATTTCCTGCACCTGCTTGGACCCATCCACCACAAAATGCGGCTGAATCAATTTTTCCTTTTTGACGGAGGTTTCCGCCACCAGATCACGCAAGGCGGGCGTCATCCGCAACCGGCGCGGACGGACTATCGGAAAAGTATTCATACAGTCTCTCCCTTGGGTAAAGACTCATTATCCAAAAAAGCGCGCACCGCGTCCACCAGCCCGTTCCGGGAAGACTCCTCCGCGATTCGGATGTTTCGATGTCCGCATTCCTCTACGGCGGCCGCGGTAGTTGGGCCTATGGCGAAAACAGACGATGCAGCAGGAATGGAGTAGCGTTTGAAAAAATGCTTGGCCCCGGAGGGGCTCAAAAAGGCGAAAAGGTCGTATTTTTCAAACCTGATGTCAGGCAAGGATTCCAGGGGCATCGGCTCCGTGCGGTACAAAATGATTTGCGTTACATTGACCCCGGATTGGGCAAGAATTTCCACAAGACGGCTTCCCATCTTCTCCGGGCGCGGCACCAATACTGAAATTGCCACGGAACCATACGCACGCACAAATTCTTCGGCGAACGCATCCCCGCGATGGTCCGGGGCGGTAAACTCAACCCGGTGCCCGCGTTTTTCCACACACGCCGCCGTATCGGGGCCGATACAGGCAATTTTGGTTGAAACGCCGCCGGACGGAAACGAAACCACGTCAAAAAAGATCGTGGCCGCGTTCGCACTGGTAAACAGCACCCAATCGAACATGGGTAATCCGCGGGTTATCGTGTTCAGTTCGTGTTCGTCCGCGCAACGCACAATGCGGCTGACCGTGATGGGGTGGAGTTCCACCGGCAGGTTCGCGAGCGCGGAGGCGGTTTCCGCCGCGCCATTTTCAATCACCGCTAAAAACAACCGCCTGTGCATGGGAATGATCTACCCTCCAGCGTTGACTCCCAGTGATTCCACGATGCGCCGTGCCGCTTCCATGGGGGTCGCCCCGCGCGCCGCCGCCCGGGCAAACCTTGGCGCATCGTGCAGTTGCCAATCGTCCGGGCCCAGCACCGCCCGCAGGGTTACTCCATTTCCGGTGCACTCTGCGTAAATACCCAAAGGCATGCCGCACCCGCCGCCCAGCAGTCCGAGGGCATTGCGTTCCGCTTCCACCGCCGCCGCGGTATTCGCGTCGTGCAGCGGAACCAACAGGTCAATGAGCGCACGGTCTTCCGAGCGGACCTGCAGGGCCAGCGCACCCTGCCCCGGGGCGGGCAGCATGGCGTCGAAATCCAGGGTGACCACCCGGTACCCTTGCGCCGACAACCCCAGCCGCCGAAACCCCGCCGCCGCGACCAGTATCGCATCGTATTGACCATCCACCAGTTTTTTCACGCGCGTGGGAACGTTCCCGCGCAGTTCCTTGATCTTGACGCCGGGGTGCAAGGCCGTCATCTGCAATGCGCGCCGCTTGGAACTGGTGCCCACCACGGGATTCGGGGGAAGAAAATAGTCATGGGTTTCATCGGCCACCTCATCGCGCACCAATAAAAGATCGTTGGCCATTTCGCGGACGGGCACGGCGGCAATGGTCAATCCGTCCGGGCTTTCAATCGGCAAATCCTTCAAACTATGCACCGCGAGATCAATGCGTTGATCCAGTAACGCTTCTTCCAGCTCTTTGGTGAAAAAGCCCTTGCCCTCCACCATGTGCAGCGGCACCTCTTGAATCCGGTCGCCTTCCGTCTTAATGATGATCGTCTTGACCGGAATGCCGGTCAGGCGGGTAATGGCTTCCGCCATCATCCCCGTTTGCGTGCGCGCCAGTTCACTTCCCCGCGTGCCAATAATGATTTCGTTATTGCTCATCCCGTTTCCCATGAACGCCCACCCCTTCCAAATAGGTGTTTACCGCCCGCATGCAACATTGCCGCGCCACCTGCTTGATTCCGGAAGCATGCAGGACCGCCCAGTGCTTGGCCATTTCACGGGTCCATTCCTCCAGTGCGCCCTTGTCATTGGCGTCCAAGTGCGGCAACTCCTTTTCCAGCAGCTTGTGCAGCAGATCGAGGCTTTCGCGCTCATAGCGGTCCCGGATGGCGCCGATGGCCGGATTGACCGTGCGGACTTTCCACCGGTCCACAATTCCGTCCGCCCCCGACGTCAATATCTGCTTGGCCTCCTGCATCGCATCCGTGCGCTGTTTCTGATGTGCATGCGATTCTTTCCGCAAATAATCCATGTTCACCAGCGTGATGCCGCTGAGTTCGCCGACCGCGGGGTCAACGTCCGGCGGGATCGCCAAATCAATCACCAGCCGTTCTGCGTGCGGATGGCCGGAATCAAAAAAATCCGTGCCAAACAGATAATGCGGGGCGGAGGTGGACGACGCCAAAATGTTGAAGTGAATTCGGTCCGCCAGAAAAGATTCCAACGAAAGCGAAACACCGCCAAACCGGTCCACCAGCGCATCGCTTTTTTCCTTGGTCCGGTTGACAAAAATCAATTTGACGTTTTTCTTTTGGGAGAGGAAGGCTCCGACCTGTTCGATCATCTTGCCCACCCCCACCAGTACCGCCGTCACCTGCTTGTGCCGGGTGCAATACCCGGAAAGCTGTGTCTCGGCCAGCGAGGCCACGGAAAGTTTTCCGGCGCTCAGGGAAGTGTGGGTATACACCCGCTTGGCAATGGTCAAAATCTGTTCATACAGGAAATGCAATTTCGGCCCCGACAAACTCAGGGCCTTGGCCTTTATAAACGCCTGCTTGAACTGCCCCAAAATCTGCCGTTCCCCCACCACCATCGAATCCAGCGAACTCGCCACCAACAGCAGATGCTCGAGGGCTTGACGGCCCTGGAGCATGACCCACTGGTCTTCGGGCGGCACTTCCAGACGGGTGTTCTTCGCAATCAGCCAAGACCGCAGCACCTTCAGCAGAATCGCCGGATCGCGTTGCGCGATGATGAAAAAACTCACCCGGTTGCACGTCGAAACATAGACCAGTTCATCGGCGTCGAGTACTTCTTTCAGTTCCTGTAACTGGGATTCCTGTTGAGAATCAGGAATCACCAGCGAGGACAACTGGTCCATCGAGTTGGCGCTCTTATGTGTGACCCCGAGAATGACCAATTCGTCCATCCCGCTGTGCCGCGAGAGGCATTCCATCGTCCGAGTGGGCATTACATGAGCCTCTTGGTTCGCTAAATTATTCATTAGAAACACTTTAGGCAATCCTTGAGTATAGAGAATTATTGGAACACTATTCCACAAAAAAGGAGTGATCCGGCCGGGCGTGACCGAAGGAGAATGGGAATCCTACAGCGGCAGAGGCGGGCCTCTCAGTGTCCAAACCCGGAGAAACCCCGGTTTGACATAAAGGGTGCCCGAGCACTCGGGAAGGAAAGCTATTATCCGCCGCAATAACGGCAGAAAAATGGGAAGAGCTAAAATCAGGAAACTGAACAAGAGAATGCGAAAGGGCCCATCATTGGTCCCGTCTTCGATATGATGGCGCCAAATCGCCGGCACCGCGCCGTGCAGAACCGCCACAAGAAAATAGACAATGAGCGCCCAGTGCAGGAAGCGCATCGCGTCCATCTTTCTATGGGTTCGGGGCCTCAAGTGGTTTTCCTTTCTCCACAGTTCTTTTTGTTAATGATAACATATGAAAAGGGTGCTTTACTCCGTATTTCCCCCGGAATTTTCTGGGCACGGCTCCGGTAATTCCCGCGTATTCTCAAGTTTCCGGACCTTCACAATTCTTGTAAAAGCAAGAGGAAGCAGTATTAAAAGACCTCTAAGTGATTGCCTGAAAATAGGTTGGCGATATTACGCACGAACCTTTCGGGGGAATGCCAATTACCGTGCGCCCGGACAGAATCCATCCTCGGTGCTTTCGCCGGGGCAGTAATGATACCCGCCGGAATTAAAGAACTGAATCAGCCGCAACACTTCCGACAGAT
>CAYXPO010000178.1:0-8536 GCA_964466925.1 uncultured Nitrospirales bacterium | reverse complement strand
ACACGCCAAGAATCTGATCCGGTCCAAGGGCATTCATTTGCTGACGCGGCCCCTGACGCAGAAATACGCCGTGGCCGTTCTCACCGAACACGGCCATTTCTTTATTTTGCCTTGGCGCGGATACTCCATCCTCGGCACAACCGACACGGTCTATAAAGGCGATCCGGACGCCTTCCGCGTCACGGAAAAAGACATCACCGATTTCCTCGAAGTCATCAATAAGGGATATCCCGCCGCCAAACTCACCCGCGCCGACGTCCTCCATTTCTACGGAGGGCTGCGCCCGATTGTGGATACCACCACCAGCCAATTGGAAGATGGCGAAGACGACACCCCCGATTCCTACAAGGCCAGCCGCGCCTCGGAAATATACGACCACGAGGAGGAAGACGGGATCAAGGGCATCATCACGGCCATCGGCGGGAAATGGACCACATCCCGCCATCTCGCGGAACAACTTGTAAATCTGATTTGTGAAAAGCTGGACTTGGGCGCGCGTCCCTGCACCACGGCCACAGTGCCTGTTTGGGGCGGGGCCACCGGACCGTTCGCCGAATTCGCCGAGCAGGCCGCCGCCGCCCACAGCGCGCTGCCGCGTCCGCTCGTGGAAACCCTCGCGCGCGATTACGGCAGCCACATGGACGATGTGCTTGCGCTCGGCCAGGAGAACGGACAATGGCTTGAGCCGCTGGCCGAAGGCGTTCCCGGCATCGGCGCGCAAGTAGTCTACGGGGTTCGTGAAGAAATGGCGCTCACCTTGGACGACATGCTCTTCCGGCGCAGCGGGCTTGGCACGCTGGGATCGCCGGGCGAGGAAGCCCTCGGCCGCATCGCGGACCTCATGGGCGAGGCGCTTGCCTGGGACCCTGCTGAACGCAGCCGCCAGACCACCCGCGTGAAGGCGCGCTTCCGGCCCTCGACCCGCACCCGTGCCGTGGTCAATCCGCACTCGGGCGGCGACCGCACCGGCGCGCGGTGGCCGTTGATTGCCGATAAGCTTAATGCCGTCATGGGGCCGGTGGATGTGGTGTTCACCGACGGCCCCATGGCCGCCAAACACCTCACGGCCCAGGCCCTCAAGGAAGGCATCGAGCAAATTATCGCGGTGGGGGGTGACGGCACCGTCAACGAAGTGGTCAACGGCTTCTTCGAGAATGGGCGCCCGCTGAACCCCAACGCGGTCCTCGCCGTGCTCGCCAGCGGCACCGGCGGCGATTTCCGAAAAACCTTCGACATTCCGATTGACATAGATGCCCAAATTGCCCGTATTGCGGAGAGCACCGTGCGCGCCATTGACATCGGAAAACTCACCTTCCGCGAGGATGCCACGGGAAAGGAAGGCGTCCGCTACTTCGACAACATCGCCAGTTTCGGTCTCAGCGGGGCCACGGACCGCGCGGTCAACCAACTCCGCTTCGCACGGAAATTCGGCGGAAAATTCGCATTTCAGTGGGGCGCCTTCAAGGCGTTGATCAACTACCGCAACCAGCCCGTCCGCCTCCGCGTTGACGACGCCTTCGACGAAGTCATCCAAACCGCCACCATCGCCGTCTGCAACGGCCAGTTTTTCGGCGGCGGCATGCACATCGCCCCCGAAGCCGCCCCCGATGATGGGCTCTTCGACATCATCGTCCTGCGCGACGCCGGACGCCTCGAAATCCTTCGCAAACTCCACCTTGTTTATTCCGGCAAACACCTAACCGACAAGCGTGTCATGTTTCTCCGCGGACGGAAAATCATCGCCGCGCCCCTTTCCAACACCCAGGCCGTCCTCCTCGACGTGGATGGAGAAGCCCCCGGGCAACTCCCCGCCACCTTCGAAATCATCCCTCGGGCGCTTCTCCTGCGGAGCTAACCCGCATATCGCATCCATTCATCTTCATCCATGGAGGTGTGGTGCGAATGCTCCGGCAGCCCCGGTACTCCGGGCGCAAAACAACAACCCCTCTCCACGGGCCCGGATAGACCCATGGAGAGGGGCCAACATCACAAACCTTCGTTACAGAAGGTTATTTTTTGCCTTCGTTGAACTCGGCGCGGCGGTTCTTCGACCAGGAGGCTTCGTCGTGGCCCGTGGCCGCCGGCTGCTCTTCACCGTAGCTGATCGTCACGATTTTGTCCGCACCCAAACCGACCGAGATCAGATAATCCCGGACGGCCAGCGCACGGCGTTCACCGAGCGCCAGGTTGTATTCCTGGGTGCCGCGTTCATCGCAATGACCGGCAATCTGGTAGATGTATTCCGGATGCTTCTTCATGACTTCCGCGTTCTTGTTAAGCTGCTCAATGGCATCCGGGCGCAGATTCGACTTGTCAAAGTCGAAATACACCGGCTTCAGCAAGCCGTTCGGTCCAAACAGGACGTCTTTCACGTCCGGCTGTCCGCTTGGGCCGCCCGTGGTTTCGCTGGGCTTGGTGATAACCGGCTCTTGTTTTTTGTGTTTGCAGCCCGTGGCGCCCACCATAACCAGCGCCAAGCATACTGCGAGTGTCAGAACCATCCAACGTGATTTCATAGTTTTACTTTCCTCCCGTAATTGCTTACGTATTGTTTCTTAGGCATTGCGACCATCGCAAAACCATTATTTACTCACTGCCCTTCCCGGCCACTGCACTCGGGGGTTCGGGTTCTACAAACCCCGCCGGGAAGTGCTTTGCCTTCATCCATCATTCTTGAACCGTGCACCACTATACAACATACCGGCCCGGTCTTGCAAGTAGGGCGCTGCCATGGGTTTATTCCGGTCAGCGATTTTTCCGCGCGGTGGCCGCCAAGGCACGGAGGCCGGCAAGAAGCCTGGCGGGGTACGCCACTTCGGGCGCGGAAAATTCGGGACCCGGCGGTTGCGCTTCACTAAGTGAAAAAAGTGCACGAAACACGATACGGCGGGCGCTTTGGACTCTGTTTACCTGAAGTGAAATTGATGGAGCGGCAACACGAATGATTGCACCCCTCATGCCTGCAGCCTTCAACCCACAGTCTCGTCTTCATGGTTTCGGCCGGAAGCGGAGCAGCAGTACGCCGTGGCGTAACACGGGGGCGCTGAATTCGTTTTCAAACACGCCCAAATCGCGTTGCCGCCAAACGTCGCGCAGAAGCTGTTTGCCCTGCACGCCGATTTCGTCCCATTTCACCGGAACCGGTTGTTCCCATTCGCCGCGATTGAACAACCCGATGGCCACCGAGCCGTCCTCCAGCGGTTTTTTCCACACCTCGCACATCCCGGCATCATTCTTGACCACCGGATGCGCTTGGACGCCGAGCGGGTCCTGATTGATTTCGATCACTTCCGGATTGCAAAGAATATTCAATGTAAATTCATCGAGACGGGTCATATCGCCGCTGAAGAACAACGGCGCGGCCATCAGGCACCATAACGACATATACGAGTATTGTTCATTCGGCGTCAGCGGGCACGGCTTGGGTTCGCCCTTGGTCTCCGCCGGGCCGGGATAGCCGACCAGCAGGTAATCGGGATCATTCCACGCACCGGGTTTCGCATAGGGCCAATGCTCCGCGTTTTTCAGGGCGACATCGTGGTAACGCTGCAATTCAAAACCAAGATCGCCCGCGGTGCGCCAGCAATGTCCGCCCACTTCCGCGCCCCATGTCCAGACATCCCCCATTCCGTACTGGCAGAGGTTGAAGACGATATCCCGGTTCAGCCCGCGCAGGATGCCGCCCATTTTAATGTAGGGTTTCTTATATTCCTCCAGGCTTTTGCCCCTGGCGATTTTTTCATAGGAGCACCAGTCGTATTTTAGAAAATCATACCCCCATTCCGCGAAGGTTTGGGCGTCGAGTTCTTCGTGTTCATAGGCCCCGGTGAAGCCCGCGCAGCAGGTTTCCGGCCCCGGCGAAGTATACAACCCGGCCTTGAGCCCCTTGGCGTGGATATAGTCCGCCAAGGCTTTCATATCAGGGAAATGCTTGTTCGAGAGGATGCGGCCGTTGGCGTCGCGGGCCGGGCCTTCGCGCAGGGGATCCCGCTGCCTCTTGGCATTCATCCAACAATCATCAATGTTCACGTATTGATAGCCCACGTCCGCCATGCCGGAGGCAATCATGATGTCCGCCGCCTCCTGCATCATCTTGCCCGTGACGCGATCATAGTGGGCATACCAATGATTCCATCCCATCGGAGGCGTCAGGGCCAGCGTATCCCCCACCACAATATTGAAGGGCCGCTCATTCTTCCCCGCCGCATTTTCCGCCATCAGCACGGTTTCGTGCACGGTCTGCGACTGATCTTTGATGACACCCGTGATAATGCCGGTATCGGTATTGAGTGCAAGCCCCTCCGGCAGATTCTTCACGGTAAATTTCATGGGGCGCTCCCCGGTCGCGGGGATGCGGTACAAGAACGGCGAACCTGGCCGCACGCCGTATATGCGCGGGCCGTTAATGCGGGGCTCCCTCGGCGGTTTGGGCGTCAGGATGAATGGTTCTTCCTTCGGCGCTTCCACAATCTTCGGGGCAGCCCCCTCCATTAGAAATTTCGCATCACACCAATCCACGTGATCAAAACTGTTGTCGTCACCGCCATTGCCCATCATCAACACCAGCCGGCGGACCCCGGTGACATCCACATCAATGGACACAGGGGCCTGTCCGCCCTTCAACACCTCGCTCTGAAACAGGCGCTTTGTGTCGCCGTAAATCGTGACGCTGACGCTGCCGCGGGTTTTCGTTTCGTCATCCACTCCCACCACCGCCTGAAACCGTCCGGGCGAACCGTCCAATTCAATATAAATCGTGCCGGGCGCATGTGAACCCACTCCCCGCGCATACTCCTTGCCCGCGACATGCAATGGTTTCTTTTCCACGCTCTTGTTCGCCACGGCCTTCCCCCAGCCTTGATGAATGAGTGAAAGGTCCAGTTCATCAAACCAGAAAGTGTGGGGTTCTGCAAACGCGCTAAGGGGCAGCGCTCCGAAAAACGCGAGGGTTATCAGCAGGGACACGGCATGTTTCATCGGGATGTCTCTCCTTCGGTTTCTCTAACGGCGTCAGACGCGTCATTATAGCTTAGGAACGATGGGAATGAGCAAGCACGGGAAACAGGAGCGCTATTGGAAGTGCCTAAACGGAGTGGAAAAAGGCGGACGCACACGGTTTCACCCGGGGAGTGTTTCAAGGGGGCCATTCTGCACGGAAGTGATTTTTGGGGTGGTCCTTGGTAAAGTCAGTGGCATCAAGGAGTTACTCCGCAGGAAATCCTTTTCCGCGAATAGATTGGACCATTTTCAGAAAAAATGAATGTAATGGCGGCATTTTCCGTCTGTATGAGTGACAAACAGATGATTGGTTCCACCAATTATAAAAGTTGAGCATCAGACAGAGGCAGAAAACCACGGCGCAGGCGCTTGAAAACAAGCCACCGCCAGAAATTAAGGAGAATGTGCCCATGAGTAAGAAAATGATCGTTGTTTGTGGGGCGATAGCCCTGATTTTCGGGATGACCGCCGGTATGGAGCGCGCGTATGCGGATAATTTCGGAAAAATGATGGGGAAAGCTCTGCGGAACGCTTCGAGCCATTCCTTCAATGGAATGCGGAATGCGGGAAGCGGCTTGAACCGGGTCGGCGATGCCGGCCGCGCGCTTCGTGGCATGTCGAACGGCAACCAGAATCCGCTGGGCAATATTTTGAATGGTTTGGGCAACATGAACCCGTCCGGAAACCATTCTTCCAACAGAAACAACCCGTTTGGGTCCGGCGGTGACTTCGGCAATTTCTTGCAGGACACCCTGGGCGGCGGTGGGTATGGCCATCATGACAGCCATCGTGATGACGGCTATGCCAGGGCCTATCGTGACGTGGGCATTGCGAATGCGGTGGCACAGGTGGTCAGCACACTGGCCATTGTGGGAATGGAGCAGCAGTATGCCCGGTATGGGCAGCCGGTGGCCTATGGTCAACCCGTGGCCTACGGTCAACCCGTGGCCGCCACTCCGGTGGGCGGATATGCCACCGAGCGTGTTTTGGTGAGTCCCGGCCACTACGAAGAAGTGAAAGTGTGGATACCGGAAGTGGTGGACATCCAAACCGGCATCCGCAGCGGCGGGTATTATGAACTCCGCCAGCGGTATGTCCCCGACGTCTATGAATACCGTCCGGTCTGGACCGGCAGGTAAACCAACGCATCATACATACATACATTTTTAATCAGCCTTCCAAGCAGGTATAGTCTCTTGGAAGGTTGTTTAGTGTGAGGTGAGCAGTTTTTTTCCGGGGATGCGCATCCAGTGCGCCCACGACTGCGGCGCAAGCTCCGAACCCGGCATCCGCTACCTGTTGCAATGGGAAACCCTGCCTTCAAACCGGGACAAGCCGCGCGCGGAGCCTTTGCCCGCGCCTTCGGCGCTAAACCTGCTGAAAATAGGCCCGCGGAGATAGAATCTTGCCTGAGGGGGGGTGTATCTGTTAGGGTATTGCAGAGGCGATGCTGGGGTTTGGACGTATGAGGCTCGACATAGCCGCGCAGACAGATATTGGACGCCGGAAAAGTAAGAATGAAGACTCTTACGGCGTCTACCGGGAAGATGACGTTCCTGACTTGAGGATGTTCAAGGAGGGAGCGCTCTTGTGCGTTGCGGACGGATTGGGCGGTCATGTCGGAGGGGAAATTGCCAGCCGGATTGCCGTCTCCATCGTTAAAGATGTCCTCAAAGAAGAACTCCCCCCGCCTCCGGAGCCCGGTGAGGAAGTGGATGAACGCGACGAAGGCCCGCTGCCCTTGTTGCGCGCCGCCTTCAACCGCGCCAATGACAGCATCTTCAAGACCAACCGGGACCTTGTGAAGGCGGGGCGGCCCATGGGCACCACCGTGCTGGCCGCCATTGTAATGCCCAAGAAAGCCTACATCTGCAATATCGGCGACTCGCGCTGCTATCACCTCCGCGATGGAGAGATCATCACCCGCACCGAAGACCACTCCTGGGTGGATGAGCAGGTGAAAATGGGCTTGATGTCGAAAGCCGAAGCGGAAACCGACCTGCGGAAGAATATCGTCACCCGGTGCGTGGGAACGCATCCGGATATTTCCGTGGACACTTACCGCTGGCACATTGTCCCCGGAGACATGCTGCTTTTGTGCACAGACGGCTTGGTGAACATGGTCAGCGATCATGAGATCAAGGCGGAGTTCCGCAAGCATGGCACGGCGGCGGAAATCGCGCAGCGGCTGGTGCGGCTGGCCAATGAAAATGGCGGCAAAGACAACATAACCGTCATCATCGCCAATATCAGCCCGAACATTTTCCGGCAGGTGTATCTGCGCACGCGATCCTTTCTGCGCCGCCGCGGCTTCGGAATCGCCTGGTTTATCTTCCTGGTTTTTTATGGGGCGGCGTGCGGCGCGGCGGGTTTTGCGCTGCACCACTACATGCCGTTGATTAAGGCGTATCTTGAATCACGCTAAGGCGGGGGCAGGGGTGGAAGCGTGGGGCGTGGAACCTGTGAGAATTGAGCGCGGCGGGAACAGGGCCGATACATGGCGGAGAGAGAGGAGAACGCCTGGATGAAGCAGATGCGCGGACGCGTTTGGATGCGGCGTGCGGGGGCGGTGATGGCGGTTTTGCTGTTGGTATTCGTGGTTTGGGGGTATCTGTTCATGCCCCGGATGCTGATGAATCTGGCCAACCGGGCGGCGTCTCACGGTCCCTATGCGGTCAATGAAACGGCGCAAGCGCTGCATAACCGGCTGGTGGTGGCCGACCTCCATTGCGACGCCCTGCTTTGGTGCCGCGACCTTCTCAAACGCGATACCCAGGGAATGGTGGATGTGCCCCGCCTTATCGAAGGGAATGTCGCGATCCAGGTGTTTTCCGCGGTCACACGCATGCCTCTTTTGAGCAATTTCACCGCGACCCGCAATGTGGGCGACATCCTGGTTCCCCTGGTGTATTTTCAGGGCTGGCCCGCCGCCACGTGGTTCAGCCCGCGCGAACGCGCCCTGTACCAGGCGCGGGTGCTGGACAAGGCCGCGCAACAGTCCGATGGCCTGCTGACCCTTCTGCGCACCAAAGAGGATTTGGCGCGCTATTTGGAAAAACGCGCGGCGAACCCCAAAATAACCGCCGGGCTGTTGAGTATCGAGGGTTTGCACGCCCTGGAAGGCGATGTGGAAAATACGCGGGTCTTTTTTAACGCCGGTTACCGCATGATGTCCCCCAGCCATTTTTTTGATACCGAGGTGGGCGGTTCGGCCCAGGGATTGGAAAAAGGCGGCCTCACGGATTTTGGGCGGCGGGTGATTCAATTCATGGAACAGCTTCACATCACCGTGGACCTCGCGCACGCCTCTCCGAAACTCTTCAATGACGTGCTGGATGTCGCCATGCGGCCCGTGGTGGTGTCCCATGGCGGTGTCCAAGGCACCTGTCCCAACAGCCGCAATTTGAGTGACGGCCAATTGCGCCGGCTGGCGGAAAACGGCGGGGTGGCGGGCATCGGCTATTGGAGCAAGGCCACCTGCGGCGAAGAGGTGGACAGCATCCTGCGCGCGATTCAACACGCGGTATCCGTCGCGGGC
>CAYXPO010000177.1:0-8589 GCA_964466925.1 uncultured Nitrospirales bacterium | reverse complement strand
CTTTCCGTCATTCCCGCGAAAGCGGGAATGACGGAAAAAAGAGATTGTATGCCGGGAATTTTCCCTTCGTATGCCCAAACTTCATGGAACAGTCTGATTTTCACTCTGCTATGACTCGCATTCGCCGGTAAAAAAAACCATCACCCCCCGCCCCTGCAATGCGGGAATATCCGTGCAGAGCGCCTGAACACTTAAGGGATTTTGCATTAAAAGAAGTGTGTCGCCGGCGTTCATGGCGGGATTGGCGATCAGTGGAGCAAGGTCCGCGACTTGGTTTCCATCCAATCCGACGTACAGGAGGCGGAGAAGGCCTGTCAAGGGGGTGATATCGCTAATTTGATTGTAGCCGAGGTCAATCGAATACAGGCTGTTCATACCGGCGAGAGGGCTGATATCGGTCAAAAGATTGGAATTCGCGGATAACATGCCCAGGGCCGCGAGCGAGGTCAACGGAGCCAGATCAGTGATCCGGTTGTTATTGATCCCGAGTTCTTGCAACTTGAGAAAACCCGTCAGTCCGGAGAGACTGTTCACATTGTTGGACGAAACATCCAGTTTTTCAAGTTCGGTCATGCCGGCCAGAACCGAAAATTTGGTGAATCCGGTCGAGGAGAGGTCCAGCGACTTCAGGCCGGTCAATGAGCCGAGCGGGGTGAAATTCGAAATGGGATTGCTCCAGGCACTCAACACTTGCAGCGCTGTGTGGCCGGCAAGCGGGCTGACGTTTTCCACCAGATTGCCGCCCATGTAGAGTTCTTCCAAGTGCGACAATTCGGTCAAGGCGCTCACATCGGAGATGGAATTCCTTTCCAGGGCGAGCCATTGCAGTTGCGCGCATCCCGCCAAAACGCTAATATCGGATAGTTGATTATCCCACAAGCCGGCCTGAAGCAGGGCGGTCATTCCCGACAACGCCGCGATATCGGATATCCGGTTGTGCTCAAGCCGCACACCGGTCAGCCGGGTCATGGCGGCGAGGGGCGTGATGTCGCTGATGGCGTTTTCCGCGAGGTCCAGTGAGATCATAGTGGTCATGCCGGAAAGCGGAACAAGATCGGAGAAGCCATTCCGGGAAGCATCTAAGCGAGTCAGTCCCGTCAATCCGGAAAGAGGCGTCAAATCAGTGATTTTATTGGAGGTCAACCCGAGGGTACGAAGGCGCGTCAAACCGGATAAAGCCTCGATGTTGCTGACTTGATTGCCTATCAACGACAGATTCTCCAGCCGGCACAGATGGTTCAACGGTGAAAGATCACTGATTTTATTATTTCGCAGGTTGAGTGTAACGAGATGGCGGAGATTGGCCAACGGGCTTAGATCGGCAATGCGGTTGTTCTGCAAACTCAGTTCCATCAGGTTAACACAGCATTCCAGACCGGTGAGATTCGCGATTTGCGCGTAATGAGCCTCCAATTCACGCAGCGTCGTCAAATCCTCCCCCAGAATGTCCCCGGAGGGCTTGTTAATCGCCATGCGGACGGCTTGTTCCAGATACGCGTCCGAAAACGTTACAACACCCTCGCAGGGGGCGGTTTCTCCTTCCACGACACAGGTGTCTTCGCCTTCTTCCATGCCTTCCCCGCCCCCTTCACCCTCTCCTCCTCCATCGCCCTCCGCTGCGCCTTCTTCCCCTCCCTCGCCTTCTTCGGAAACAAGATCGGGGGCAAAACCATCTTCCGTGCCCGCTTCCGGATGATACCCGGGCGAATTATGGAATTGAACCAGCCGGAGTACTTCTGAAAGCGTGATATGCCAATCCTGTGGATTGTAGTCGGAATTATGGGACGCACAAGCCGTGAGCCCGGGACCCGGCGCATATCCGTCTTCCGTGCCGGCTTCGCAATGAAATCCCTGGGAATTATAGAATTGAACAATCCGGAGCACTTCGCTCAGGGAAATCCGGCGGTCGCCGTTATAGTCCGCCGAATGCGTCTGCGCGAAAATGGCCGGCGCCCATAGGCCCATCAGAACACCCACCAGGGCCGCCGTAGCAATCCCATTCCTGCGCATGCGCCAAACCTCCTTGCCTCTATTGTACACCGAATTCACCTTAAATTGGATCAACATCTGTCGCTTCAGAATTGGCCCCGCCATCCTAAACGATGGTAGGATGAAGGACAAACCGGGCTTGCAACATAAACATATGGACAAGGTTCTTGGCATTGATGGACGATTGGCCAACACCGCGCGGCGGGCGGGCGTGGGCAATTTCTGTTTTGGCGTACTGCAGGCACTCCCCCCGCACGTGCAGGATATCCGGTTGCGCATTTATCTGGATACGCCGCCCGCGGCGGATTTCCCCCTTCCGCCGGAGGCCGCGGAATTTCGCATTCTGCCCCGGAAACCCTTTTGGACGCAGCGGGTGCTCGGACCGGAATTGCGCCGCCGCCCCCCCTCCGTGTTTCTATCGCCCGTGCTGCAACTGCCGTTTCGGGCGGGCTGCCCCGCCATCGCCACGATCCATGATTTGGCGTTCCTCCATCACGGCGAGCATTTCACCTGGAAACGATGGGCGTTGGCGCGCTTGGAAATCCATCATGCGGTCCGGTCCGCCCACCGCCTTCTGGCCGTCAGCGAGGCCACCAAGAACGATCTGATCGCACATTTTCATTTGCCGCCCGAAAAAATCGTGGTTACCCAAGAAGGAGTGTCGCCCCGCTTTCAACGGCCCGAAGAAAACGTGCTGCGGGCCATGCGCGAACGGCATTCCCTGACAACGCCGTATATTGCGTACGTGGGCCGCCTACAGCCTCGGAAAAACATCGTGCGGCTCATCGAAGCGTTTGCACGCCTGATTCAACAGCATCCCGAATTCCCGCATCATCTGGTGCTTGCCGGCGATAAAGGCTGGATGTATGGGCCGATATATGAAGCCGCACAGGCATCCCCGGTGAAGGACCGCATCCGGTTCCTGGGCTATGTTTCGGATGAAGACCTTCCCGCCCTGATCGGCGGCGCGGACGCCTTGGCCCTGGTCTCTCTATGGGAAGGATTCGGTTTGCCGGTCCTTGAGGCCATGGCGTGTGGAACGGCGGTCATCACTTCGGACTGTTCCTCCCTGCCGGAGGTCGCGGGAGATGCCGCCGTCTTGGTGGACCCCTATGATGTGGCGGACATTGCCCGCGCCTTGGAACTCGTGGTCCGCGACGATAAATACCGCGCGGTACTTCAACAGCGCGGCTTGGCGCAGGCCGCCCGCTTCACTTGGGAGGCCACGGCCCGGAGGATCATGGATGCCGTCCGCGCGATAATGCCCCCGGCTTGACGCGCCGGCGCGCACTGTGATATTCCAGCCTTCATCAAATGAGGATTTTTTCATACGGGAAGGACATGTATATGAGCAGGAAGGAATCGCCGAAGCGGGTTATCAACGCGATGGCCCCCATCCGCATTTGCGATCTGGGCGGATGGACCGACACGTGGTTCGCGGAACATGGGCTGGTGTTCAATATCGGCGTCTACCCCTACGCGGAGGTGCAGATTTTCGTGTCCGAGACGCCGCCCGGCCAGAAGCGGCAGATTGTCATCCATGCGGAGAATTTCGGCGACCGCTATGTGCTGGATCCCGGCCCCATCGAATACGACAAACATCCCCTGCTCGAAGCCTCGATTGACATCATGGAATTGCCGGACAATCTCTCGTTCGAGATCAATCTGTATTCCAATGCCCCGGCGGGCTGTTCCACCGGCACGTCGGCCGCGGTGAGCGTGGCGCTGCTCGGCGCGCTGGACATGCTCACGCCGGGCCGTCTCACGCCGCACGAAATCGCGAGCCGCGCCCACCGGGTGGAAACGGAAAAATTGGGGCTGCAATGCGGCATCCAGGATCAATTATGCTCCGCGTACGGCGGCATCTGTTTCATCGAAATGCACAACTACCCCCATGCCTCCGTGTCGCAAATCACGGTACCCAATTCCATCTGGTGGGAACTCGAACGCCGCATGGTGCTGGTCTATCTGGGCCGCACGCATTCTTCGAGTGAAGTGCATGGCCAAGTCATTCGGCGGCTCGACGCCAAAGACGCCGACAAATCCGCCCTAGAACCCCTGCGGCAGGCCGCCCGAAACGGTAAAAACGCCATTTACCGGGGGGATTTCGATGCCTTGGGACGGGCCATGATCCTCAATACGCAAGCCCAGGAGGCGCTTCACCCCGCCCTGGTTTCCGAGTCCGCCAAGGCGGTGATCGAACTGGCCAAGGAACACGGCTGCATCGGATGGAAAGTAAACGGGGCCGGCGGCGAAGGCGGTTCGCTCAGCATCCTCTGCGGCCCCGAAAACAGCATGAAACGCGGTTTCATAAATGCACTGCCTTCCCTGAATCCGGCCTTCCGCGTGATCTCCACCTACTTGTCCCGGACCGGCCTGCGCAGTTGGGAAGAACGCTGTTAACCCGCATCGTTCACCAGCCCAAAATCGTGCGTGTTAGTGGCCCCGGATGAAATCCCGGACCCATGCCGCCTGTTCGAGTTGCCCCTCGATGAGCACCGTGCCCAGAATATCGAACCCTTGAAGGCGTCCGTCATCAAGGGCATGCCGCACAAGCGTCCATTGTTCCTTGATGGCCTCCATGGGGATCTGCGCGGCCGTGGGATAATCCCGCAAATAACATCCCATGATAATCGGCTTGTTGATGAACAGGCGACGGCATTGCTCGATATACGTCTCCAGCTTTGATAGATGCTGATACCCCCACACCCACAAACTCACCACGTCAATATACGGCATCAGCGAATTCCAAAACACCGTATCCTCCAGTTCATGCGCATACACCACCGACTCCAACTTCAATTTCGGATTATGTTTGACCAATGCTTCCTTGACCGAAATGCACGCGCGCACGTCCTGATTCTGCTGCTTCATCAAGCCCTTCATATCGTCAAAATAGCCCCCCGTCACGTTGGGAAATTTCAACGACAGGCGGCTGAGTTTTTCCGCCTCCGCGATCACCGTTTCGAGCCGGGAATCCGCATAACATTCCGACCCGCCGCCGTTCGTCCCGCAATTGCGGAATTTCCACTTGGAAATGTCGCAGCGCACCTGTTCAAACCGGCGGAGCTTTTCCAAGGCCAATTCCGTGGTCTCATGAAACAGAAAATGCACCTTGCGCAGCCCGAAGAAGTCCGCGCCCTCACCGATACCGAAAATGGAAGGATAAACGCCCGGATCAAGGCCCTGCCCTTCCCACACCCAACCGTTGTCCGCCATACGCATGCGATGGTTCCTCCTCTCTTCATACTACTTGGCGAAGAGGTGAAAATCCACCCCCCTTCAGCGGCGCCTGTCACCGGTCAGTTTGTCCCTGGACAGAATCCGTCTTCCATGTCTTCCCCCGGACAGTAATAATACCCGCCGGAATTGTAAAACTGGATCAGGCGGAGCAACTCGGACAAGTTGATGCGCCAGTCGCGCGGACGGTAGTCGCTGTCGTGCGGCGCGCACGTTTCGTCCCCGGGGCCTGCGGCATAGCCGTCTTCCGTGCTTGCATCGCAATGCAGGCCGCCGGAATTGTAGTATTGAATCACATTCAGCAGTTCCGACAAGCTAATCCTGTGATCCCCATTCGGATCGGCGGCATGCGCCTCCGTTTCTCCCTCCCCTTCCGCAGGTGACCCTTCGCCCTCTTGCGAAGCGCCTTCGCCCTCCGGAGACACCCCTTCGCCGTCCCCTTCTTCGATCATGCCCTCAACCGTCCCTTCGGCCACCCCTTCCCCTTCGATCCTGCCTTCATTCGCCCCCCCCAAAGAGACCACAAAATCAACCGCACTGTCACAAACCACCCGGACGTTATGCACCGGTTCCTGGCGGAGGACCAGTCCCTCCGGAACCAGTTCGCTGATTTCCTCCGTCACCGTCCCGGACATTAAGTGTTCCGCGATCAGAAGGGCGTGCGCCGCGGCTTGGGTCAGTCCCGTCAAATCAGGCACCAGCGCATAGCACCCCAAGGATATCACCACATTCACAGGGTCCTCGCAGACCGCGGTAACTCCCGAGGCCGGTTCCTGACGGATAATCAAGCCTTCGGGAACCGTTTCACTGGATTCCCCCAGGGCGGCCCCCAAGTTCAGATGCGCGGCCAGCAAAACGGCTTCCGCTTGCACCTGCGCAAGGCCTGTGACCTCCGGCACTTGGGTGTAACAGCCCAGCGATATCACCACATTCACAGAGTCCCTGCAAACCACCGTAACGCCGGAAGCCGGGTCCTGACGGATCACCAATCCTTCGGGAACCTCCTCACTGACTTCGCCGGTGACCAATCCCAAGTTCAACTTTGCGGCAAGCAAAATATTTTCCGCTTCGGTCTGCGTAATCCCCGCCACGTCCGGCACCAGGCTATAGCACCCCAACGACACCACAAGGTTGACCCTCCCGCCACATTCGGTTATCAAGCCATACTCGGGTTCATAGCGGATTACCAAGCCTTCGGGAACCTCTTCGCTGACTTCGCCGGTGACCGTGCCTAAAACCAGGTTGGCGGCATTGAGGACATTCTCCGCCTCCGCCTGGGTTAAGCCCACTAGATACGGCACCACGCCATAACACACGCCCCGCGAAACCACCAGATTCACTGTGGAGCCATAGGTGGTGACAACATCCGGCAACGGGTCTTGAGCCATGACTTGCGCCGCCGGCACGGTATCGTCATAAATTTCCGTAACCTCACCCAGCACAAACCCCCTGTAGGCAAGCATGGCTTCGGCTTCCACCCGCTGCAAGCCGACAACATTCGGAACGGTGACGGCGTTCGATACAAACACCGCAATAAGTTCTTGATGCTTGGTCATTGTTCCCGTGAGGGTCAGGGAATCCGGCAATTGCCCCTCCGGCACGTCACCCGACCAATACAACAACCGCGAATCCGGGGCCGGACAGGCCGTCACTTCAAACGCGTCCCCCGTCCGGTGCCAGTATAATTTCGGCGGCGGGTTGGTGGTGCCATTGCCAATCACCTGGATGAACAAATACCATTCCCCGGCGACAAAATTGGCGGTGATCACCCGGTCTTGGTCCATCACAATCACCGGATTCGGGTCCGAGGGATTCACACCTGCGGGCAAGTCGCCGGACCAATGATCAAAAAGGCCCCAACTAGGTTCAAGGGCATGAATTGTTGGCGTGGCGCCCGCGGTATACCCGGTAACACCCAAAGGCGAAACCGAACCATAGGCCCCCGCCCAGTTGGTCGTCAACACGTAACCACTGGTTGTGGCATGCGGGGTCACCTCCTTGTCTTCGTCCATAACCATGGACCAAGTTAATTCATACGTGGAGACACTGCCGGTCCAGCCCCCCCAGAACACGCCTGGGGCCGGTTTCACCTCCAAAGGCACGCGCTGGCCCGAGCCGAAAGCATATGTGCCGGGGGATGGCGAGGTTTCCACCGTGCCGCCCCCTTCCACCGGGTGTACCGTCAGGGTGTAATCGCCCGGGGCAAATTCCGCCGTCAGGGTCCGGTTTTGTTCCATGGGAAGCCGCAGGCTGAAACTGCGGGGGTCCACATCCGGGGGAAGGTCCCCGGTCCACCGCACAAAGGCATCTCCCCCGTCCACCGGGATGGCGCGCACATAAAAGACGCGCCCGTTCATGAATCCGTAGGTGCCCGGCGAAGGATACGTTGAACCATTGCCGGTGTGGTTGATGGTGAGCCGCCATTCCGCCGGATAAAAATACGCGATAATGGTCCGGTCTATATTCATGTTCACTTCAAGCGGCAACACCGTGGTGTCCCCCGTGCCGGTATTCCCCCCCCAATAACAAAAGGCCCAATCGGGGCCGCTCAATTCCACGTCCAGCACCAAATGGGTCCATGGCAGATAAACATGCTGGGTTCCCGGCGCGGGGCTGCCGGCGGGATGCGTAACCCCTTCGCCCTCAATAACAAGGGTCAGGGTACGCGTATCCAAGACAAAGTGCGCGGTGATGCTTCGGTTCCGGTCCAGCACCACGGGCAGTTCGGCGTTCGCCGGATCCGCTCCATCCGGCAAATTGCCGCTCCAATGGCTGAACAGGTAGCCTGAATGTGTTGAAGCGGGGAAAAGCGTAAATGCCGCTCCGGCCATAAAACGATGCACCCCGGCCTCAAAATTGAGGCTTCCGGGTCCATCAATGGCCAGTGTCAGGGTATACCCTGATGTGGCAAACAAAGCTTCAATGGATTTGTTCCCGTCCATGAGCATCTGAAGACGTTCTTCATATCCGGAATGGTCCCCGCTCCATCCCCCAAAATACACCCCCGGTGGCGAGTACTCCGACACACTCGCATACTGGCCGTCCAAATAGGAAAAGACCCCCGTTCCAGGATAGAGTGAACCCGCACCGTCACCCGTTTGGGCCAACGTCAGCGTCCAATCGCCGGGAATGAATTCCGCGGTCATTGTCCGGTGTTGATTCATTGTGACACATTGATACGCCTCCAGGCGGTTCGCATCCGGAGCAAGGTCTCCAGTCCATTGAGAAAAAGCATCACCGCCGGAAAACAACCGCGCGGATAAACAAACTTCCGCGCCATCCGCATACCCATACACCCCCGGTGCGGGAACCGTAATGCCGTTTCCCGCGGCCTGCACGCTCAACACCCAGTCTCCCGTG
>CAYXPO010000176.1:0-8594 GCA_964466925.1 uncultured Nitrospirales bacterium | reverse complement strand
GCCGCACATCCCACAGGACCTTCTGTGGACGAATCAAGCCTTCCGTGCGGTCGACCTTATGTTGGGCGAGCAGCGTCAACAGGGTTTCGCGGGTTCTCTGTTGTTCGGGCAACGCGAAGTGAACGGGATTGGCCTCGGCGCGCTGGTTCAACATCCAAAGGGTATGGGCCAGGTCGCCGATGACTTCCACGGCGAGCTGGTAATCGCGGTCCACCACGGCGGGCAGGAAATCAATGTGGACGATTTTCTTCATGTCGAATTTGTTCCACAGGCGGGGCGGGAATTCCACGAGGTCGTACCCCACCGTGATCACCACGTCCGCGTTCCAGATGGCGTAATTCGCCAGGCTCTGCGCCTGCAAGCCAATCGTGAACAGGCATTCCGGCGCATGCCGCGACACGCACCCCTTGCCCATGAACGTCGAGATGACGCCGATGCCGGTCTTTTCCGTGAACAGGCGCAACTGCCGGCTGGCGCGCGTGCGTATGGCCCCGTTCCCCGCGAGAATGATAGGGTTCTTTGCGGAACGGATGGTATCCATGGCCATGTCGACAATTTTGTCGTCCGCCACCGACCGCCGGATATAGTTTTTGGTCAATGGCGCCACGGCGGCCGGCAACGCCGCCAGATCGCTCGCCAATTCGATGTGGCACGCGCCGGGTTTTTCCCGCGTGGCCAGTTTGAAGGCCTGCCGCACCACCTCGGGGATGTTGTCGGGATGCAGAATGCGCATGGCGGACTTGGTCACCGGCCGGAACATGGAAACCACGTCTATGTTCTGGTGGCTTTCCTTATGCTGCCGCTTGATGTCCGCCTGGCCCGTAATCACCACGAGCGGCGCGCGGTCGCTGTTCGCGCTGGCCACCCCGGTGACGGTGTTGGTGGCGCCGGGGCCCAGGGTGCTCAGGCAGACGCCCGCCTCGCCCGTCAGCTTGCCATAGGTTTCCGCCATAAAGGAGGCGGACTGTTCGTGGCGGGTCAGCATGAACTTGATGGGGGAGTGTTGCAGGGCGCGGAGCAGATGGGCGTTTTCCTCCCCGGGCACCCCGAAGATATATTTCACCCCCTCCGCCTCCAGACACTTCACAAAAAGTTCCGCTGCATTCATTGTTCCAACCTCCCTTTGGGCCAATGGCCGATTCTCCAAGGCACGCCTTATTCATTCTCTTATAGTAACCTGAATACCGGGATTTTTGTTCCCAAACTCCGGCAATGCCGCCCTGCGGGTGTCTTTCTCCCGCTACTCGCCTTCCGTGTCCGGAACTTTCACAATCCGGAATCCATAGTCGCCAAACCGGCTTTCCGAGGCCATGACGCCGCGAAAGGCGGACCGGCAGCCTTCCCCGTTGTAGAAACTGCCACCCCGGACCATATGGTTGGCGCAATCTCCTGTTTCCCATGCCGTACCATCCGCGGGCGCGCCGGCATATCCGTAATGGCCGCAATCCTGCACCCATTCCCATACGTTGCCGCACATATCGTATATCCCCCAAGCGTTGGGCTGTTTCCCACCCGCGTCATGGGTCTCATTGTTGCTGTTGGCGTGATACCAGGCGTAATCACCCATCGCGGCGAGGTTGGGATCATCGTCCCAAAAGAACCGCGTCGTGGAGCCGGCCCGGCAGGCGTATTCCCATTCCGCCTCCGAGGGCAGCCGGTAATTTATGCCGGGCCGTGCCGCATTGAGTGCGGTTAGAAACGCCTGCGTGTCACTCCAGGAGATGTTCTCCACCGGCCGGTTGCCCCGGTTGGCCAATGGCCCGCCCGAAAAATCAGACGGATTGTTCCCCATCACGGCCTCCCATTGCGCCTGGGTGATCTCGTACTTGGATATCCAAAAGCCCTGGGCGAAGGTCACGGTGTGTTGGGGGTCCTCATTGGGGGAACTGTCCGTTTCAGCCGGAGCGCGCCCCATCGCAAAACTCCCCGCCGGACACCACACAAACGCGATGCCATCAATGATTTCATTGTCATCGGGACAACCGCCAAGGAGTATAAGCATCCCTGTCAGCACGCCCAAAACGATCAGACGTGAAATACGGCACATTTGCGCACCCTCCCTTGGTCTGTTTTTGCCATTCTACAGCGGATTGCGGGTTCAACTCACGGTGCGGCGGCGGTCACAACTTCAATCGGGTTGGTGAGCACCCACGGGGCCATATTGGTGGAAAAATCTTCGCCGGACACCGCAATCTCGCCGGGAACCTTCACATCCGCCGTAATACGGTATTTACCCGGCTCTTTCACGCCGTACGCGAAGGTTCTGCCCTCGCCGTGGGCCACTTTTTTGCCGTTTCGGACCAGCGTGAAGTGGCAGGGGATCGGGGACTCCGCGCGCAGCGTCAAATCCGGCGACAGGGCAATCGTCTCGCCCATGGTGACCTGTTTTCCGTTGCCTTGGGCCACGTAGGCAAATCCTTCGGCGTCCGCGATCAGGTTGAACGCCACAAAGGCGCGTCCGGCCCGGACCGCCTCCAACAACGCGGGCTCCGTCAGTTCTTTTGCCAACAGATGCGTATTGACAAACCGCGCGGACCGCTCGTAGGGATCAAGATCGAGCCGGAACAGCCGCTTGTCCGGTTCCAGCGGCCCGAAACACCACCGCAACAATACCCGAGTGAGGGGATTCAGGTTGAATTCCGCTATTTTCTTCCTGGGGTCCTCGTGGCCCGTATCAATCAGCAGCAGGGTGTCCTTTGCGGTATAAAATCCTTGCAAGCCGACATTCTGATGGCAGTCATTCGCCGCAATGGCGGTTATCTTCCGATGAAGGCTCTGCTCATCCCATTTTTGCACCAGCATCCCCAATACCCACCAATCAAACATGGACCGCAGCGTCTGATCGCCGTAGGAATACATGTTCATCAGCGCCTCCTTCACCAGTTCCGGGCGCGAATGCTTTTCCATCAATTCATCCAGGAGATCGGTGTGGAGGTTGTAGATTTCCATGCCGTCTACTTCCGGAATGTCCCACGGGCGGCCCGCCTCACAATGCCCGAAACACAACACCCCGCCCAGCCGCCGGATTTCCTTCGCCAATTCCGCCGGGTCCGCATGGTTGTCCAGCACCGTCCCTTCCGGGAGCCCCCACGGCATGAACCCCTCCTCCATTTCGAACCCCTGCACAAAGAGCACGCCGTCATGAATGCCCTTCCATCCGAGGGAATAATCCCCCTTGCCCTCCACCACGTGGTCCGTCAGAAAAATAAACTGGCACTTGGCCTTGTGCATGGCCTCCACAATTTCCGGGAATTGTACGAGGGAATCGTGCGAGATGTGCGAATGACTGTGCATCACCCCGCGGTATTCGGCATACCCCGTGTTGAGTTTCACCGGCATGCGGGCGTCGTTCAGTTCTTTCCAGGCTTCCGCCTGCTTCGGGAACAGCCAGAAATGATGATAGAGCTGCGGCGCGAACAACCCGAGAAACACCCCGGTCAGCAACAGCATCACCAACAAAACAAGGCACCCCGCCCCACGCAGGGTCCTCCGGAAAAAGCCTCGTTTCTTGGGCGCCGTTTCCATGGTTTCCTCCTCGATGTTTTTCGATGGATGGTTAATTTCCAATTTTACACGCTATCCTTTCACCATGAGTACCCGGACCGGTTACTGGAGCGAATAAAACTCCACGAGGGCCTGCATAAGCGGAGCCATGTCGCCGACATCCCAACTGGTGCCGCCGGTGACGGGGTCGTGTCCGGCTTCCGTCCATTCGTAACGGTAGGTGTATCGCGCTTGCTTGACATACGGGCGGGCACCTTCCCCCGCCACGGTGTAATATGCGTGCTGTTGATAACGCGGCTCGATGGAAGAAAAGGGCATGTTCTCGAAAATAATG
The DNA here is from genome assembly GCA_964466925.1 of uncultured Nitrospirales bacterium. Taxonomy (GTDB): domain Bacteria; phylum Hydrogenedentota; class Hydrogenedentia; order Hydrogenedentales; family CAILVY01; genus CAILVY01. The sequence goes on along the minus strand of CAYXPO010000176.1, from coordinate 4,756 downwards.
TCGTATTCGATGTCTTTGATAATCGCATCGTTTACCACGTGCGACTTCCAAATGGCGTGAAGATTCTTGACTTTGTCCAGACCGGGATCCATCTCGCCGCTCACGCTCCAATCGGCTTGGCTTCCTTCCCCGGTACTCGACCATGACCCCGTAAAGCGCCATCCATCCCACGCGATAGCGCCTTGCTTTTGAACCACACTGTTTTCAATGGACCCGTTCACTTCGCCCACCATGGTTACGGAAACCGTCGTGCAATGGTGAAGCGCTTCGGGCGCGGGCAAAGGTCCAAAGGTCCATCGCACCCCGGCCTCCGGACAGGCGGCGGCCGGATCGGTGTTGGTGGTCACAAGCTGCAACACAAAGGGCACGTTGAGCCACCCCGCATTGACGGTCAAGGGCGTATTCGGGGCCACTTCCCCTAAAACCGTACTGGTCCAATCTGCGTAGGCGGCGGGTTTGGGTACATACCAACGGACTTGCACGCGTGTTTGTGGCGTCAGTTGGTGGGGGACTATCTGAATAGAGGCAAAACCATCCCTGGAGGGGATGGCGTTGATTTTTGCCTGAAACAAGGTCGTGCTCACAGGCGGCAGCGGTCCAGCGGCAACGTGCCAGCCGATAGCGTCGTCTTCGGTGTTGACCGTGACAACCGTGCCGGGCCGGCATACTTCCACCAAGCGGCTCATTTCCTTTGCCTGCATCGGCGCCTGGAACCCCGCCGGCCGCCACAACAGCAGAGCGCCCCCGTAAAGGTCCCGGCAGAAATTTTGCCAATCCCCGGTCCAGTGTTCGTTGGTTGCCGAGTCAAATGCAATGCGGAGGCTGTTGTTGTTGCCGATAAGTTTCCAGATGTTGCCAATCATGCCGGTATTGTTGCCGTGGGCTTCGGCCAAATACCGGATAAAAAGGGAGGCCACGTAGCCATGATAATCTGCGCTCCGTTGTTGGCTGTTGTTGAGCGTTTCCGAGTTGGTGGCGTCGAGCAGCCCGTTGAGCGGCAACCGTCCTTCGTTGCCCTCAAGCAATTCCGGATAATGAGAATTGTCCGTCACCAGCCATTCGCTCCACGTCGAGCAGGCATCATACATCCATCCCTGGTCACCCGCCCGTTCCGTCGTGGGCGCGTAGTTGTACTGGATTATGTGAAACAGTTCGTGAATGGCCGCGGCGCGCAGCATGGTCTCATTCTTCGTGTCCACCACGCTGTACATGTTGAAATCCAAATAATCGGAATTCCGGCCCCACCGGGAGCGGATCGCATAGCCATGATTGGGGTCCCACAACCACCAGGCCACATTCACGACAATCGGTCCGGGAGTTCGACCGGGAAACGCCAAACCCAGCCTTCCCTCGCCGGTGCCGGTCAAGATGTCATAAGCGTTCTCCAAGTATGCGCCCAATAGTTCGATGCGCGGCTTGAGGAGGGATAGAAACTCCTTGTTTTGGGCGATGTTGTTGGCGGGTTGCAGGCGGAAGTGGGCCGTGTTCAAATACCCTTCCTCGATGCGCCCCCAGCTATAGACATAGGTCCAGGTGGACGGGGCCTCTTGTTTGGCCGGTTTTTTCTCCGCAGATGCCGTTGCGGCAAGCGCGAAGCGGACTTTGCCATTTTCAATTGTGGCGGGCAGGGGGGTTCGGTCCAGGACCGTTTTCCGCATGGATTCCTGGTACCCCGAGGCGCCCACAATGACTTGAACACTGTCGTACTCAAAGGTTTTTTCCAGTAACGGTAACTCGAGGGTAAGCGGGCCGTGTTCCGGCGGAAGGCCGCGGAGGATGTATTGCGCCGTTACCGCGTCTTCTTCATACGCGCTGGCTTGGCTCACGGACAAGGTGGCGGGTTCCGTAAAGGCGCCCGCCGGCGCGGTGATGCGCAGCCCTTCCGCCTCCAACAGGCCCCCGGCGGCATCCAGGACGGCCGCGCCGGTGGTTACATACGGCACGCCTTCGGCCAGGGCGAATCCCGCGCCGCCCGAGCCTGCGTTCTGGAGCCAACTGTCCGGGTGGGAAACGATGACGGCATACCTTCCCGCATCGAGCGGGCTATTGGGCCGGGCGCGCCAAAGCACGGCGCCTGGAATATCTGATGGTTCGGCGCGGGCGGCCCAGGGGCCAAATACCGTCCCGTCTTCGGCCTGAAGGGAAACATGACCCGCCAGAACCGCTTTTGATTCAGGCAGATGCCACGTGAAAAGCAACGCGATATACGCGGGCTCGTCCAAGGTGATGGTTGTGACGGACGCCGGATTCCCCGAAGCGGCCCCGGTATTGTGGTTGTCGAAGAGCACGGTTGTGGCAAAGGGCGGTTCCTCCTCGCCGGGGAGCGCCACCACAAAAACAAAGTCCGTCTTGGTTTTCACATCGGCGCCCGCGTCATTGCTTACGGTTAGCGAAACCGTATAGACGCCTGCCTCCGTATAGATATGTTCCGGATGTTGCAACGTGCTTGTTGCGCCATCGCCGAAATCCCAATGCCATGTGGTAATGGGCGACGAACCCGTCTCTGATGTATCCGTGAATTGCACGGTCGAAGGCGCTATTCCCAACAGCGGAGTGGCGGTGAAATCCGCCTCGGGGCGCACGGCGGTTATGGTGATGCATGCAGGGATGGTTTCCGTATCACTGCCTGCGTCCGTGGTGACTTCCAGGGATACCGTGTAGGCGCCAAGCGAACTGTACGTGTGTTCCGGATGTTGCAGCGTGCTCGTTGCGCCATCGCCGAAATCCCAGTGCCAAAGCGTGATGGGGAAAGTGCCCCCGGCGGACGTGTCGGTGAATTGCACCGCCAGCGGTGCGATGCCCGATGCCGGCGCGGCGGAAAACGCCGCCGTGGGTCCGGTGGCCAGAGCATTCACCGCCGCGGGTTGCATCAACGTATCCGCGCCCACGGCGGTGGTGATCTGCAACGTCACCGTGTACGCGCCCGGAACCGTGTATAGGTGCAAGGGATGTTGCATCGTACTTGTTGCCCCATCCCCAAAGTCCCAGTGCCATGCCGTGATGGACGACGTGCCCGCCACGGATAAATCCGTGAACTGCACCGGCAATGGCACATCCCCCGATGCCGGGGTGGCGGAAAACGCGGCCGTGGGGCCTGTGCCGCTCACCGTCACGTAGTCCGTGACTATCTGGATGTCGCTGCCCACGGCGGTGGTGACCTGCAGCGTCACCGTGTACGTGCCGGGAACCGTATACGTGTGGGGGGGGTGCTGCAGCGTGCTCGTTGCACCATCGCCGAAGTCCCAACTCCACGCCGTGATGGCCGCCGAACCGGCGGCCGAGGAGTCCGTGAACTGTACCGCCAACGGTGCCACACCCGACAAGGGGACCGCGAAAAACGCCGCGCCAGGACCCACGTCTGTGACGCGCACATAATTACTCATGGTTTCCGTATCCGTGCCGGCGGGGGAAGTGACTTGAAGTGAAACGGTGTATGTGCCGGGGACTGTATACGTATGCGCGGGATGTTGCAACGTGCTTGACGTTCCATCGCCAAAATCCCAGTTCCACGCCGTAATCGCCGCGGAACCCGCCGCCGATGCATCTGTAAACTGCACCAGCAAAGGCGGTTCCCCCTCCAATGGACTGGCGGAAAAGGCCGCCGCGGGCGGCACTTTCGGGGCGGGACACCCGGTCAACCAAGCCCCCATGACAATAGAAACCGCCCACACAATGCACAGCATGACACGCATCACGGCAAAACCCTCCCTTATAAGGTCCCCGTAAAATGTCCATTACCAACGCCGGTGGCTATCGTGTAATGCTATCTGTCTCGGCTGTGAGGGGACGTTCCCGGCGCATGGCCTGATTTCCCTCAGCGGCAAAAAAACCATGGATTACCGCATGAAAAACCCAACAGCCATTTGCCAAAAGTATAGGCCCACCCCGGCGGCCTGTCAATACTTTTTCGTTTTTTACAGCAATTCCGCGATCTGGACGGCGTTCAGCGCGGCGCCTTTGAGCAGGTTGTCGGAAACGATCCACATGTCGAGGGCGCTTGGGTGCGAGATGTCTTCGCGGATGCGCCCGACGAAGGTGTCCCATTTCCCGGCGGCGTCCACGGCCAGCGGGTAGACTTGGTTCGCGGGATCGTCCAACACCACGACGCCCGGCGCTTTTTTCAGCAGGGCGCGGGCGGCGTCCGCCGAGAGTTTCTTGACGGTTTCCACATTCACGGATTCGCTGTGGCCGTTGAACACCGGCACGCGGACCGTGGTGGCCGTGACGCGGATATTCGGATCACCCATGATCTTCTTGGTCTCGTTGACCATCTTCATTTCTTCGCTGGTATAGGCGTTGTCCGTGAAGGCGTCTTTCTGCGGGATCTGCGGAATGCAGTTGAACGCGATGGTGTGCGGGAAGACCGAATGCCCGGCGTCCTGGCCGTCCAATGCCCGGCGGGTGGCCTCGCGCAATTCATTGATTGCCGCGCTGCCCGCCCCGGATACCGCCTGATATGTGGACACGACCACGCGCGTAATCTTGGCGGCGTCATGCAAGGGTTTCAACACGACCACCATCTGGATGGTGGAGCAATTCGGGTTGGCGATGATGCCTTTGTGCTTGGGGATGTCATAGGGATTCACTTCGGGGACCACGAGGGGCACTTCCGGGTCCATGCGCCACGCACTGGAATTATCCACCACGACGCAGCCGTCTTTGGCCGCGCAGGGGGCGAATTTCGTGCTGGTGCCGCCGCCCGCGCTGAACAGCGCCACTTCCACGCCTTTGAAGGAATCTTCCGAGAGGACTTCCA
>CAYXPO010000175.1:0-8602 GCA_964466925.1 uncultured Nitrospirales bacterium | reverse complement strand
GATAAAACGACCGTGCGCATACGGGATTGGACGTTGTCTTTTCATTATATAATATATATGCAGCATTCCGCGCATGTCTGTCCGCCGCTATTTCACATGCAGCGCGGGTCTGACACACTCTGTGGCACGAATACCCTAAAAACTTCTTGAAAAAACCGTCTTCAGGGAATATACTTATACCCGGTATCTGTATATAAACCAGGAGGTTCAACATGAAAGCAACGGCAACCAGTGAAAAATCTATCCTGGACCGCATCCACCGGATCGAAGGCCAAGTCAAGGGCATCCGGCGGATGATTGAAGAACGGCGCGGGTGTTATGAGATTGTCAAACAGACTGCCGCCACCGCCGGGGCGTTGCGATCCCTCGGAGCAGTGATCATGGAGCAACACCTCCATGAATGCGTGGACCAGGCGGTTTCCGGCGAATTGAGCCGGGAACAGTTGGTGGGGCAATTGTTGGATGTGTTTAACCGGATTAGCGCATAAAAAGGAGCGAGGGTATGTCAAAAAAAATTGTTGTGGTGGGCGGCGTGGCCGGCGGCATGAGTTGCGCGGCGCGGTTGCGAAGGCTGGACGAGTCCCTGGACATCACAGTGTTCGAGAAAGGTGCGGATGTCTCGTTCGCGAATTGCGGGATGCCGTATTACATTGGCGGAGTGATCCAAGATCGCGCCAACATGCTGGTGCAAACACCCGCCGGAATCACGAACCGTTATGGCATTGACGTGCGGACGCGTCATGAGGTGATGCGGATTGATCGCGCCGCGAAACAGGTGGAAGTGAGGGACTTGCAGGGCGGCCAGGTATTCATGCAGCCGTACGACAAACTGGTGCTGTCGCCGGGGGCGGCGCCGATACGCCCCCCCATTCCCGGCGCGGACGGACCGAAGGTGTTTGTATTGAATGATCTGGCGGACATGGACGCCATCGCGGCGGCGGTGCCCGGGGCCAGGCATGTGTGCGTGGTGGGCGCGGGATTTATCGGGCTTGAACTGGTGGAAAACTTCCGTATGCGGGGATTGGCGGTTTCGCTGGTGGAACTTCAAGATCATGTGATGCCGCGCATGGACAAAGAAATGACGCAGCCGCTGTTGCAGGAATTGCGCTTGAACGGCGTTACCGTCTTTCTCGAAGAATCCGCCGCGGGAATAGAAGGCGCAAAGGTGCGGTTGAAGAGCGGAACGCTGATTGAAAGCGATTTTGTGTGCCTGTGCGTGGGCGTGCGCCCCGCGGCGCGGTTGGCGAACGAAGCGGGCCTGGAACTCGGCCCGAAAGGACACATCCGGGTGAATGCGCAGCTCCAAACCAGTGATCCGGACATTTACGCCGCGGGGGACGCGGTGGAGGTGGCGGAATTCGTGACGGGGCAGCCGGCGGGCATCCCGCTGGCGGGTCCGGCGAACCGTCAGGGGCGCATTGCGGCGGACCATGTGGCGGGACGTGATTCCGCCTATCGCGGCAGCCAGGGCACGGCGATTGTAAAGGTGTTTAATCTCGCGGCGGCGCAAACGGGCCTTCCCGAGCAGGATATACAGCAGCTGGGCCGGCCTTATCACCGGGTCTATGTGCATCCGATGCAGCATCCGCGTTATTACCCCAATGCGAAGCCGGTGAGCATCAAACTGTTGTTCGGGCCGGACGGCCGGATTCTGGGCGCGCAGGTGGTGGGGCCGGAGAGCGTGGACTCCCTGATCAATGTATTGGCCACGGCACAACGGGCCGGCATGACGGTTTCCGATCTGGAGCACCTCGAACTTGCCTATGCGCCGCAATGGGGCGGCGCAAAGCATCCCATTAACATGGCGGGGTTCGTGGCCTGCAATGTGTTGAAAGGCGATGTGGCGCTGCTGGAGGCGGACAACATCCCCCAAGATATCTTCTGGCTGGATGTGCGGGGGCCGGAGGAAGCGGAAGCCGGGCAAATTCCCGGCTCGAAGTTGATTCCGGTGGACCAATTGCGCGCCCGCCATCCCGAACTGCCCAAGGAAAAAGAAATTGGCGTGTATTGCGCCGTGGGCTTGCGGGGGTATGTCGCGGCGCGGTTTCTGATGCAACAGGGCTACCGGGTTCGGAATTTGAACGGCGGCTACCGCACGTGGTGCTGGCATCAAACGGACAAGACGGGCCTCCCCGCGAAGGGCTGTTGCACGGATAACCGGTGCAAAGAAATCAAGCCGTCCGCGCCTGCGGCCCACACCGTGACGCTGGATGTGTGCGGGTTGCAATGTCCCGGGCCTGTCGTGAAGGTGAGGGAGGCCATGGAAAAGATGGCGGCCGGAGAGGTGTTGGAAGTGACGGCGAGCGATCCGGGGTTTGCGGCGGACATTCCGGCCTGGTGCGAGCGCACCGGCAATGCGTTGGTTGAGGTGAAACCGGACGGCGGAAATTATATCGCGCGCATCCGCAAGGAAGACCGCGCGGCCCCGCAGGCCACAAAGGCGGCGTCCGCTCCCAACGGCAAAACGATCGTCTGCTTTTCCAATGATTTGGACCGTGTCATGGCCACCTTTGTCATTGCGAACGCGGCGGCGGCGATGGGCAATGCGGTCACCATCTTCTTCACGTTTTGGGGCCTGAACGTGCTTCGGAAAGAACATCCCGGCCCGGTGAAAAAAGGCCTGCTGGACCGGATGTTCGGGATGATGATGCCGAAAGGTCCGAGGCGGCTGAGTTTGTCGAAGATGCACATGGCCGGGATGGGCACACGCATGATGAAGTACGTGATGAAGTCCAAAAACGTGGCTTCGTTGCCGGAACTGATTCAATCCGCGCGGGATGCCGGCGTGAAACTCGTGGCGTGCTCGATGTCCATGGACGTGATGGGCATCCGGCGCGAGGAATTGATAGAGGGCGTGGAAATCGCGGGCGCGGGCTATTATCTCGGCAAAGCCGATGAAGGCAACGTGAATCTGTTTATTTGAACGCCACGTTCAGTTCGGCGCGGAGCGCGCCCTGATCGTGCGCGGCCAATAGCGACACTTCGTTGAACCGCTGGGCGGTTTCCGACCAGGAATCCGCGAAGTGCTGGAATGTTTCCGGTGTATAGCCGCGCACCAGGCCGAATTCCACAAACGGCCTGGCGGCTTCCACCAGTGACTGCCAGGCGGGAGCGGGCTTGAAACGAATGAACAGATTGCCCGGCTGCGGCAGTGCCGCGTTCGCGGCGGGGTGCGCAAGCAGTTGTTCCCAACGGCTCCGGCTGCTGCTGACCAGCAGGCCGTTTCCATGGAGGGCCATCGAGGGCTGCATGGAAGGCCCGCCGATGAGCGGCAAAAAAGCGATTCCGCTTGCCGTGTCATACCGCGGATACGTAGCCCACACCGGGGTTCCCGCCGGGGGCGGCGGCATCAGGGTGAGCAAGGTGCGCGCCTGTTCCACATCCGTGTCGAAATGGGCGGCGAGTTCCGGCATGGGCAGCATTTCATTTTGGTCAATGCCCATCCAGCTCAGCCGGAAGCCCGGCCCCAGCAATTTCGCGCATTCGGACAGAACCGCCAGTTCCGGTTTTGCGGCCAGGGGCGCCAACAGATCGTTCGGGAACGCATCGCCAAGCGCCTGCCGCAAACCGGCCCATAATTCCGTGACCGGTTTTCCCAAATGGGCGGAGAGCGTCAAAAAGCCCTCCGGTGGTTCTTGCAGCGAAACGGGGGCCGCCGCTTCCAGCAGGCCGGTCAGGCGTTCGCGCCACGCCGGACGCAATACGCTCTGACAGACCATGCGCACCGTTTCGGGGTTGATCTGCAATTCAATCCGCGCACTTTCGAAAACACTGCCCAGGGGATCGTCCTCGCGGAAGTTGATGCGCGCCGCGAGGCCATCAGACCCCATCTCATGCACTTGTTTCGCCAGGGGCTCCCGCCCGATGGCGCCGTCCTCGGTGAGCGTCAGGGCGTGAATCAGCGCCTCGCGGGAAGGCGTCAACAACAGGACCCGCCCGCGGACCGCATAGTAGAGCTTCGCGGACGGCACAACCCGGAGGTTGAGCCCCCCGGCGCTGTCGCGTTCAATCCCCGCCATGAAATAATGCAATTTTTCAAGCAGGCAGCCAATCCGGCTCATGCGGGTAACCAGCAGGGGATCACGGAACTCGCGCAGATCGTTGCCGGAGACATGACAGAGGCCATACACGAGATTGTTCAGAACCCATTCCGGCAGGCCGAAATTGTTTTCGAGCAACCCGGGAATTTTTGCCATGACGGAATCGTCCGGGGCCAGCGTCCACAGCGTTGACTGCGCCAGCGTGGTTCGCTTGCCCAAGGGGTCCCCGATGGAGCATTCATACGCTTGTTGGGCGGGGATTAAGCGGCCCATGGGATGCGAATCGCGGGTGACCCACCACGCCCAAACGAAAATCAGGGCGAACAGAACCACGACACCGCGGCGAAGCATTCTCCAGCGGTGACGCCGCGAACCGAAGGTCGTGGAGCGATTGAATACGCGCACAACGTCGCTCATGACGGACCTCCCGCGTTCAATGTGAAGGCGGCATAGGGGCCCGCGCCAAGCGCGGGATCCGGAAAGGCCACGTGCAGCGTGCGTTTCTTCGGCTCGAACACCACACTGTGCCGGGTGGAGGCATTCCAGATGCACGCGGACTGGGCTTGACCGGCTTCGGTGTCCGCCAGGGTCTTCTTCATCTCCTTCTGGCCAATAATGCGTTCGCCTTCGAGCAGATGCGCCACCCGGGCGTACCGGGCCTTCGTCTCCGGAGTGAGCCCTTCTGTTTCCGGCAGCGATCCCAGCAACAGCCCGTCCACCGGCTCACGCACGACGATTTGCGGGCCGAACTCCACCACATAAGCGCACGGACCGATCTTGGGTGCGGCAGATTCAAGTGCGTGGCTGTTTTTCCCGTTGCGTTTGGGCGGGGATGTTTTCCCAGTGCCCGCGGCGGGCGGCGGAAGAGGTTTCATGCCCGCCACCAACACGTGAACGCCGGGAAAATGATTTCGCGCGCGCAGAAACTCGACGGCCTGGCCGGGATCACTCAGGGTCTGCAACATCTCACGGAGCAGCAGTTCAATGGCCGCGCCTTTGAGGTCTTGCGGGCGCGGCCCGCCGGCCTGTTCCACACAGAGCACCAGCCCGGCATCATTCATGCCGGTAAAAACGCCGGCATTCCATCCAAACCCGGCGTGCAGGAAGGCGTGCCCCTGTTCCGGATGCACTTCCGCAACCACCGGCTGTTCCTGATCGGCCCAATCGAGATTGCGGCCAATCAGGAGATCATCCGCGCCGGCGCGGTCGCCCACCACGGCAAAAAACGTGCAGAGCGGCGTATTGAACAAGGCTTCCTTGTTCTCGGCCGATTCCAGGCGGCCGGCATTTTGCAGCAGCCACACCGCGTCAAACGGCAATTCCGCGCCGTCCGCCATCCCTTCCAATTCACGCACCAATGATTCCGGCGCCCCTTCGAGCAGCGGGCGCGCGGCCATGGCCAGCACGGGCAGCGCCAGCGGCGTGGGGTCCAGAAACGAGGGCACATGCGCCCACAGGCCGGTTTTCGGCCGCCATGCGCCGGACTGCACCGGCGTCACAATGCGGCGCTGATAGCGCGCGCGAATATCTTCGCCAAACGCCTTGCCGCGTTGCACCCCCATGGCATACGGACTCCCCTGAAGCACCAGATGGAGGCCGCCGGGGATTTGTTCCGGGGCCGCCGCGGGCGCCGGAGCCGGTTCGGGGTCTGGAGCGCCGCGCGTCATCAGCTTGCCGAATTCCCGGTAAAACCAATCCTCGATGCCCGGCCCGAAAAAATTCGCGGCGGATTCATACGTGGTTTGCGCATAAAACTTCCGCGGAATAAAGTACATCAGGTAATCATTGGCCAGCCCCACGGAGAATTGTTCGGCATATCCCCGGGCCAGGGCGCGGTCCCGCAATTCCAAGCCCAGTTCGACACAGGCCTCGCCGGGGAAAAAGGCCAGCAGCAAATCATTGATTTCGAGGGTCTGCAACACCGTGGACGCGGGCTGAAACGCCGTGGCAAGGGTGCGCGGAAGCGCGGGCGTGCCGCGGGACACCCGCAAGGACGCTTCCCCGCAGGCGATGCCGCCCATCACCTCTTTCACGCGCGCCGCCAGCAACCGCCCCACGGATTCGGTGCGCGCCCAGCCTTCCTTGTTTTCGGGATTGCCGATGGTTTGATTGCCTTCCGCGCCGTTCAAAAACATCGCCACACATCCCTGCGAGGCGCTCCGCTCGATTTCGTCGTAATAATACCCCGCATAATCCGCCGAGAAGGAATAATGATCGCTGTCCGGCGCGGAGGTAAGGTGCCCGGCAAAATTCGCAACCACCGCTACCGCGTTCCCGTCCGCGTCGGACACCAGAATGACGCCAATCTGTTCATCAATGGGCCCGCCGGATTCGCGGCGGTTCACCGACAGCGTGTCCTGCCGCGCCACGCCATACCCGATGGTGCCGCGTTTCCGGTTGTCGTAGGCGGACGCCATGGCCTTGACAATGCCCTGCGCGGTGGACTCGAGCACCTCCGGGATGAACCGGCCCGACACCGGGCGTATCACCAGGCTCTTGCACATGGCGCCGTGGCCGCTGTGCGTATGCGTCGCAGTCAGGATGATATTATCGCGCGGCACAACCGTGGGGGCGGTTTCCAGCACGCGATCACGCAATTCCGGGTTGATGGCGCACAGGTCCACGCTCACCAGAAACACCTTGGTCTGGCCGTCATCCAGATACAACGCGCGGGCCCACAACGGATCATGCACGGCCACCGAACTGCGGCCCATGCGGTCCCCGTAACCGTTCAGCGGCGTGCCAATGGGCGCGGTGATATCCACCTTTGCCGCGCCCGCTTCAAAGGCGTCCGCGAGGCTGCACGCCGACACGGCGGCCAGAACGATCAATCCAAGGCTTCGCATCATGCACCCGTAAAGGTTGCGGGACGCTTTTCAAGAAACGCGGTAATCCCTTCCTTGGCATCCCTGCTTGTGGCGGCGATTTCAAAGCCCGCCTTTTCCAGCGCCGGGCCTTGATCCGGATGCAGGGCGCGTTCGCGCAGCACGCGCAAGGTTTCACGCATGGCCAGGGGCGGTTTGGCCGCCAAAGTGGCCGCCAGCTTCTTCGCCGCGTCCAACAATTCTTCCGGGGCCACGACCTGACACACAAGGCCCGCGTGAAGCGCTTCCTCGGCGGAAATGGTGCGCGCGGTCATGAGCCAGTCATGGGCGCGGGAATCGCCAATCAGGCGGGGGAGCCGGTGCATGCCGCCCCATCCGGGGATGATGCCCAGGTTGATTTCCGGCTGGCCGAAAACCGCCTGGTTCGAGGCAATCCGCATGTGACAGGCCAAACACAATTCACACCCGCCGCCCAAGGCAATGCCATTCACCACGGCCACCACCGGCTTTTCACACGCGGCAAGGGTGTTCATCGTTTTTAACCCTTCCGCCAGCAGCCGTCCCTCCGCCATGGGGTCATCCAGCGACCCGCCAATGGTGGGGATGTCCGCGCCCGCCGCGAAAAATTTGCCCGTGCCGCCCGTGATGAGGATCACACGGACCACGGGGTTGGCTTCCGCCTCCTGCACGGCCTCGCGCAGTTCTTTCACCAGCCCGAGGGACAGCGCATTCGCCTTCGGACGGTTCAAGGTAATTATCGTGTACTGATCGCACGATTCAACAAGTAGATTTTCATACGCCATGGCATCGTTCTCCTTGGGTGTCTGGGAGATGAGCACTCCCACGCCAGTGTAGCACGTTTGCCCGAAAAGAGAAAAACCGCCGCCCAACCGACACCGGACTCTCCAGAGGCGATGAAAACAGCTTGAAATAAGCCGCCGCCTTAAACGATGATGATGCATACTTCAGAAACCCCCTTGACAGAAGGGGTATCCGCGATACGTAATGATACTCCTTGGGCGGGCAAACAAACGGCACAAGCAAGCCGGAAATATAGGAGTGTGCAACATGACGAAAAAGAACACCGGTATGAAAGGGACGCGGCGGAATTTCCTGAAAACGGCGGGCGCGCTGGGGGCGGGCCTGTACATGGCAGGAACCGCCAAACTGAAAAGCGCCATGGCCGCGCCGGCCGCCAAGGAAACCCTGGCCCTGAACGGTGGCCCCAAAGCGGTCACGAAAGCGGCGGGAGACAGTCAGAAATGGCCGCTCTACGGCGAAGAAGAAATCAAACAGGTGACCAAGCTGATCCAGAGTCCGGGGTATGGCCCCGTGGCCGAACTCGAGGAAGCCTGGAAAGCCCATTTCGGATGCGCCTTCGCGAAAGCGCACTGCAACGGGACGAATGCGCTGACCTCCATGTTGTTCGCGCTCGATTTGCCCGCCGGCAGTGAAATTCTCGTGCCGGATTTCAGCACTTGGTTTCCCGTGGTGCCGATGCGCTTCTTCGATCTGGTCCCGGTCTTTGTGGATTGTAATCCGCGCACCTGCAATATTGACCTGGAGGATTGCAAAAAGCGGATGACCGGCAAGACCCGCGCGATTTTGCCCGTGCACTGGTATGGCCTGCCGTGCGACATGGACCAGATTTGCGATTTCGCCAAGGAAAAGGACCTGATCGTGGTGGAAGACTCGAGCCACGCGCATGGCGCGAAACTCAAGGGGACCTGGACCGGC
>CAYXPO010000174.1:0-8604 GCA_964466925.1 uncultured Nitrospirales bacterium | reverse complement strand
GATTGGAAACGCCTTTCTCAACAAAAAAATGTGGTTGCGGCTATGCCGCCTTATGCTTATAGGAATCGCGCCATGATCCTTTATCACTACACTTCAAAGGCCTCTTTCAAACAAATCAGCACATCTGGTGTTCTGACTCAGTCTGATCCGTGGACCACCATGGATGCAGCCTACGGATACGGGTGGTATTTCACTGACCTTGCTCCAGACAAATGTGACGCATGGACTGTGGCCTATTGTTGGCGAAGTCTTTCCGTATTCACAAAGGTCGAATGTTACCTGAAGTTCGACATCCCTGATGATGTACCCAGACACTGTAGGGAACATGTTTACATGATCAGTACATGGGACAACCGCATCAAGTACCTCGAAGGAAAACAGACGCCTTCATGCTCCAAAGGGCCTTGTCTTGCTTGCGAGGTCGTTGCGAGGGTGAAAAAAACTTTCGGATGGACATAAATGACTCCATCAACGTAGTACACTTGTATGCGAATCTACAGCAATTCGTGCTGCTTCCCTGCTCTGAAAAGTCGTTGTCCCAATGGCCATTTTCATGGTTTCAGGGGGAATCTATGATTCATGTAGCTCGTTCCCAACTTGGGAACGAACTTGGTCCAAAAGATGTGTTTTGAAATGTGACTTACCTTCTGTCCTGAATCGTCCCCAGAGACGGTCACAGAATCACAATAACAGACTTAATTGAAGGAGGAAGAGAAATCCGGGCTGAGGGTGTTCCGTTTGTCATGACCGGCGCCTGAATGCTATCATCGGGTCTTGGTTCTGTTTTGGGCTTATTTGGAATGCATTTTAGAGATCGGGGAGTAGTCCGTACGTGAAGACAATAACGGTTCAGGTCAAGGATGACCATCTGGAGACATTGGCGCGCACGAAGCCGATGACGGCGCTGGCGGAGTTGATTTGGAACGCATTGGATGCGGAGGCGACGGAGGTGCGCGTGGAGTTTATCGAGAATAAAATGGAGGGACTGGACAGCGTCCGAATTACGGACAATGGTCACGGCCTTTCGTATGATAATGCGCTCATTGTGTTTCAGAACTTGGGCGGGTCGTGGAAGCGGGAGGAATTCCGGAGCAATGCCCGGAAACGGGTGCTGCACGGCCAATACGGCAAGGGCCGGTTTCGGGCGTTTTCGTTGGGTAATCTGGTCTCGTGGCACAGTGCCTTTGCGGACGGCAATGCCGTGAAGGAGTTTTCGATTTCGGGGAAAGCCGAGGCTATCGGTGAATTCACCCTTGCCGACCCGAAACCGGCGCAGCGTACTTCCGCCGGCATGGTGGTGGAAATCCATAATGTAGCGGCTTCGGCGAACCTGTTGCGCGGCGTGAAGGCCCTTGATGAGGTTACGGATTTGTTTGCGCTGTACATGCGGCATTACCCGGATGTCCGCATTGTCTATGATGGGGTGCCGATTGATCCCGCGAATGTGGAACGGCAGTACACGGACTACATGCTGGACGAAATGGTGATGCAGAACGGCGAGCGGGTGCGGGCGGCATTGACGGTGGTGGAATGGAACACGCCCGGGCGGCGCGGGGTGTATCTCTGCGACGAGGAAGGCTTCATGCGGTTTAATGCGCTGCCGCGACTCCATTTTCGGGGTTTCAGCTACACCGCCTACTTGAAATCCAGCCATATCAACACCCTTGATGCGGAGGGGTTGCTTCAAGCGGGCGAACTGGCCCCGGATGTGCGCCAACTGCTTGATGCGGCCCGGCGCAAACTCCGGGAACACTTCACCCTGCGCGAGGCGGAACTGGCCCAGGACACCCTGGAAGAATGGAAAGAGCAGGGGCTGTATCCCTTTGAGGGACCGCCCCGTACCGATTCCGAGGCGAATGAACGCCGTATTTTCGACATTTATGCCACGCATTTGAACCAGATTTTTGCGGATTTTGCCGCCGCGCGCCCCAGGCACAAGCGCCTGACCCTGCGGTTGATTCAAGAGCTGGTGCATATCGAGCCGACCCGTATGGCGCGGATACTCGATGATTTATTGGAGTTTCCGGAAGAGAAGGAGGGGGAAGTGTTGGAATTGCTTCAGGCTTGACAGGTGAGGTTCGATGTGATATAAACAGGTGAATAAATTTTCAGTATCACGGAAAGGGAAATGAACATGTCGGCAAATACGGGTGAAGACAAAGCGAAGATGCGGGCGTTGGACATTGCGGTTTCGCAAATAGAGAAGCAGTATGGCCGGGGCACGCTGGTGCGGCTGGGCGATGAATCCTTTGCACAAGGGGTACGCGCCATTTCCACGGGCAGTTTGTCGCTGGACATCGCCACGGGCGTGGGCGGCCTGCCCACGGGGCGCGTGGTGGAGGTGTTCGGGCCGGAATCCTCCGGGAAGACGACTTTGGCGCTGCATGTGGTGGCGAATGCCCAGAAAGAGGGCGGGATTGCGTGCTACATTGACGCGGAGCACGCCCTGGACCCCCATTTCGCGCAAAAAATTGGCGTGGACATTGACAATCTGCTGGTGTCGCAGCCGGACACGGCGGAACAAGCGCTGGAGATTTGCGAGAGCCTGGTGCGCAGCAACGCGGTGGACGTGATTGTGATTGATTCGGTGGCGGCGCTGGTGCCCAAGGCGGAAGTCGAGGGGGAAATGGGCGACTCGCACATGGGCTTGCAGGCGCGGTTGATGTCTCAGGCGCTGCGCAAACTGACGGCGGTGATCAGCCGTTCCAAGACGCTGGTTATTTTTATCAATCAAATTCGCGATAAAATCGGCGTGATGTTCGGAAATCCGGAGACAACCACAGGGGGGCGCGCGCTGAAATTCTACGCCAGCATGCGCTTGGACATCCGCCGGATTGCGGGCCTGAAGGAAAAAGAGGAAAACGTGGGCAACCGGGTGAAGGTGAAGGTGGTGAAGAACAAGCTGAGCGCCCCGTTCCGCGAATCGGAATTCGACATTTTGTTCAATCAGGGCATCTCCTTGGAAGGAGACATCCTGGATTTGGCGTGTGACGCGAAGATAATGCAAAAGAGCGGCGCGTGGTTTTCGTACAATGGCGAAAACCTCGGCCAGGGCCGTGAGAACACGCGGCAATACTTGAAGGATCACCCCGAGTTGGTGGAAGAGCTGCGGGAAAAGGTGATCAAAGCGAAGAACCTGCCTTGGGCGGGCGGCGCGGCGGCGAGCCAAGAGGTGAATGCTGGAGAATAAACACGATTCCAAGACGGATTCCCAAGTCCTTTTTCGATACGGCCGGCGCACCCGGATTGGATTATTCGTCCTTTTGGTGCTGACGGTTGTGTTTGTGGGGGCCGTGCTGTTTATTCGCTACCAATTGGCCACCGTGCGCGAATCGCTGGTGGAACGGGCCGAGAAGCGCCTGGGCGGCGACCTGAACATCGGGGCGATTGAGGTGAACGGCCTGCGGGGGTTCAGCGTGGATGGATTCCAGGCGGACGTGGCGATCCCTTCCGGTCCTCATATCCAGGTGCATATTCCCAAAGTGTATGTCTCGGTGAATCTCGTGGAGTTGTTGTATGGCCAAGTGAACATTGAACGGGTGGTGGTGGACGGGGCGAAAGTGGTGTTGACCCGTGAAGAGGGAAAACCCTGGTTCACCGTGGATGACGAAAAGAAGACGGAACTTCCCAAATTCGCCTTCCGTGTCATGGGAAAAGGCTGCGAACTGGACATCCGGCGGCTGGCGGGCGAGGCGGGGCTGCATTTGTCCAACATGGACGTTGATGTGGCCCGATTGCCGGATTCCCCGGATTTATCGGTGAAAATCGCCGGGCTGCTCGATGCGGCGGCGCAAAAAACGTTCGATACAAAGCTTCGTTTTGCCTCGATTGAAGACTTCGACCTCCGCGCCCGATGCGGTGAAATCACCGCGGAAGACATCAATGCCTACCTGCCCCCCGGGCAGCAGGTGATGCTCCAGGGATCAGTGACGCCCAGCCTGCGGATAACAGGGGATCCCAACCGGACCCTGGTGGTGTCGTTT
This sequence comes from uncultured Nitrospirales bacterium, assembly GCA_964466925.1. Taxonomy (GTDB): domain Bacteria; phylum Hydrogenedentota; class Hydrogenedentia; order Hydrogenedentales; family CAILVY01; genus CAILVY01. Next base: position 4,621 of record CAYXPO010000174.1, on the reverse strand, counting down.
GAATCCCTGGTGAACGAACTGCGCTTCCGGGATCAACCCGAGTTGCTGAAACCGGTAACCGGCGCCCTGAACGCCCTGGGGGGGTATGATTTGGACACCCGTGTACTGACCCTCATCACCGCCAAAGTACAAACAGAACAATTGGCGGGGCGGTTGGAGGGCGCAGTGTCGTTTGCGGGGGAAGAACCGGTCTTCGATGTACACCTGCGTGCAAACCAGGTTCCCGTGATGGAAGCCCTCGATTACCTGATGCAGGGGAAGACCGGAGAGTTTGGCAAACTGACGGTGGACATCCAGCCGCCTTATGAATTGGGCCTGGGGCTTCAGGGCACGCCCAAGGCGCCCATATTCAGCGCGGAAGCCTCGGTGACGTCCGGCACGGTTTCATTCGCGCCGAAGGAACCCCGTATGCCCAGAGGCCAGTTGACCTTTGGCCTGATGAAGGTTTCCTGGGACTCCACGAACTCCGTGCCCTACGGCACATTCAGTGTTACGGACGGTTCCATCGATCAGGACGAAATTGGGTTGCACGCCCAAAAGGTGTCGGGTACGCTTGTGCTGAAAGAAAAACTGGTTGTGCTGGACCCGGTGAACGCTGAACTGACGGGAAACGCCTTCACGGGCCGCGCCCAATACGATTTGGAGGCCCAGCAGGGCGATTTCACGGTGAGCGGCGTGTTGGCGGAAGCGGAAAAGACACCCCTGGGGCAATTGGATGATTTCGGCGTGGCGGGCACCATCAACGCCACCTGCAAAGGCGTCTTGTCCAAAAACAGTTATGCCTTTGACGCGGAACTTGATCTCACCCGCGCCCAGGTGGATTTCGACTGGTGGCTGCGCAAGCCGATCGGGGTGGGGTGTTCCATTCCCAGCCTGAAAGTGGAGTTCAAACCCCGGAAAAGCATCACGTTGGAAGGCGACGGGGCCATTGACGCCACCCAGTTGCACGCCAGCTTCTTCTTCGACTATCAGAAAAAGAAGTTTGACACCAAGGAGGTGCGCTTCGTGTTGAGTCCCGTGGATTTGGCGGCCACCAGCAAATGCATTCGCGTCCCCTACACGTTCAGCGGCGTGGCGGGAAAAGAGATTGTAATTGAGTTTAAGAAGGTGCCCCGTCAGGAAAAAACCAACACGATTCACGTGTGGGGGAGCTTGGTGGACGCAGAGGTGATGCCGGAGAACGCCGGGGTGCCGGTGCGGGCAAAGAATGCCCTGGTGGACGTGTTCGTGAATGATCTGCCCGGGGAAAACCGGGGCATGGTGAAAATATCCGCGGAAGAGGCCCAAATCCCGCCGCTCAGCGTTAAATGGCTTCTGCCCTTGCGTCCGAAAGACCAATCCCCGGAAAACGGTATCGGCAAAAAAAAAGAACTCGGCAAAGCGCCCGAACCGGACAAAAAAGACACGTGGACCTTTTCCTTAAAGGCCGACCGCCTTGAAATGCCCCCCTGGAAAGGCACGGAATTCAGCGGCGTGGCCTTTGATGACGAACAGGCGTCGGGCCTGCGGAATTTTTCGGCAAAGGTGGATGGCGGCACGATTGAAGGGAATTTTTCAGTCCGCGCGGAAGACAATTTCATGGAAATGCAGGCGAAGTGGGATTCCATCCCCACAGTGTACTTGCTGCGGCATCTGAATTTCCCGGAGGTGTTGGAGGGCAAGGTGACGGGCCAAATACAATACCAGATGGATAATGACGATCCGGACACGTTGAAAGGCGCCGGGCTGTTTGATATTCAGGAAGGGCGGTTCAGCGCGGACTACCTGACCAAACAATTTACGAAACAACTCAAGGGGGAGATGGTTTCCCTGCCTCCTTCCCTGGAATTTTCACGGCTCGCCGCCGATATTGAACTGCAAGGCGACACGGTAACCACCAAAAACATTGTGTTGCGGGGGAACGGAATCACTGTGACCGGGGATGGACATTATGTGCATGACGGCGACATGGAGTTCAGTCTCAAAGCTTCGATTACCCCGGCCATGGCGGAAAAAATGCCCATTTTGATGAAGAGTTTCAACATAGACGGTCATCGCCTTACGCAGAACAACATCGAGATAGCCTTTGACATCAAGGGGCCCACGTTCAATCCCAGCGGGGCCGTGACGGGCCTCCCGTCCATTGGGGTGACCCTGTTGAGCGGGGCGGGGGAAATGGCGCATGAAGCCATCAAGATCATTGATGCCCCTAGACAAATACTGATCGATCTGATTAAAATTTTCGGTGGAATCGTCGGCCCCGGCAAAACGCCGGTGAAGTAATAGATGGAGCAGCATGGAAATACGAATAGGAAAGAGCGCCCGGGCCTGCACGGCGTGCGGGCGTGAATTTGTCCATGAAGAAGAAATGAATTCGCTGGTTCGCCGGGAGGAACAAGGGTTGACGCGCGAGGATTATTGCGCCGCCTGTTGGACGCCGGAGCGTGCGGAAGGGGTGTATTCCGCGTGGACGCCGAAGTTCTATGATCCCCAGGTTGCGGAGCAAGCGCCTCCGGAGGTATTCTCTCCCTTGCGTCAGGCCTTTTATGAGGCGGTGGAGATGGAAGACCGGATTGGCCAGGCGCGGGCTTTTTTGGCGGCCCAATTACTGCGCCGTCAAAAGGTGTTCCGGCGCATCAAGGAATCGGATGAAGCGGATGGGGAAGTGCATCTGCTGTTGTTCGCGGATAAAATAGGCAACCGTTTGATTGAAGTGCGGGATCCGAATTTCAGTTATGCGGAAATGGAAGCGGCGCGGCAGGCGCTCATGCAGCGTTTGCAGGAGCTCGAAGCGCCGCCCGTGGAAGAAGCACAGGTGGAACATGTCGAATCCGAATAGATTTGGAATGCGCGGCGAAGGTGAAAAACTTACCGCGGAGTTTACGTCGGGGCAATTGGTCATCGCGATTTGCGTATCGTTGTTCGTGGCGCTGGTGTGTTTCCTGCTGGGGGTGTTGGTGGGACGCTATGATCGCGCCCACCGCATGGCTGAGACGCCCGCCCCGGTCGAAGAAACCGCCCCGGCCGCGGCCCCGCCCGCGCCTGCGGCACCCGTGCAAACCGGCGTGCAAACCTCCCCCCGGACGGATGCCGTCGCGTCCGCGCCTTCCCCACAGCACTCCCCGTGGTCCGCGGGCCGTGTGCGTGATATGGAACCCCTGCCTTCGCCCACGGAAGGCAGCACCGAATTGGAAAAACCTGTGGCCATTCCAAAGCCCGTGGCGGAAGGGGAAGCGGCCCCGGCGGTAGCCGCCGCCCCGGCGCCTCCCGCTGAACCGGTGAAACCAGAGGTTCAGACACCGCCTCCGGCGCCTGCAACCCCGCCCGCACCCGCCCCAGGCGCATTGGAAGAACCGGAAATTGCCATGCCGCCGATTACCGCCACCGCTTCCAACAATGCAGCGAAGCAACCCGGACAGAATGGAAAACCGTCCGCCGGGGAGGGCAAAAAAACGGAACGGACGGCAGGCCGGGGCAAGTTTGGGATTCAAGTGGCCGCGTTTCAAGGCGGTGGCCGGGAAGCCGCCGCGCAAGCATTCAAAAGTCAATTGAAAAGTAAAGAAGCGGTGGATGCGGAGATTGTGATGGACGGGCAATATGCGCGGGTCATCATTACGGGGTATAAAGACAAAGCATCCGCCGCCGCGGCCTGCGCGGAATACAGGAAAAAACCGGGATTGGACAAATCCTTTGTCCGCGCGTTGCCGCAACCGTAGGAGCAGAAAGGGCGATCATGAAGGTAGCCGTGGTAGGGCCTGGGGCCATGGGATGCCTGTATGCGGCGCGTTTGGCGCATTCGGGTGTAAAGACCTGGTTGGTGGACCACCAGCCGGTGCGCGCGGAGCGCTTGGAAAAGAACGGAATTGTGGTCGAAGACCTTGATGGGCATACGCTGCTGGAGCACCCGTCCATGAGCCTCCATGTGCCCACGGGCATGGATTTTGTGCTGATCCTGGTCAAGGCCTACAGCACGTCCTCGCTGCGCTTGCCCCCGGAGACCCCCGTAGTGACCCTGCAAAATGGATTGGGCAATGTCGAAACCCTGTGCAGCATGGTGGGCAGCGCCCGGCTGATAGTGGGGGCCACCACGGAAGCCTCGACGTTGGTAAGCGAAGGGCGCGTGCGGCATGTCGCTTCCGGCACCACCTCGATGGGTTCCTGGACGTCGTGTTCGTGCACGGCGGCGCAGGACGCCCTGACCAACGCCGGCTTTCACGTGGAAGTGACGGAATCGCCCGGCCAGCTTATTTGGGAGAAGGTGGCCATCAATGCGGGCATTAACCCGCTGACCGCGTTGCTGAACGTGCCGAACGGGCGCTTGCTGCAGATCATGGAAATCCGGCAGTTGATGCGGGATCTTGTGGTGGAAGCGACCAAGGTGGCCTCGACCGAGGGGTACCGTTTCAATCAGAGTCTCGTGGAAATGGCGGAAAACCTCTGCAGCCGGACCTCCGCCAACATTTCGTCCATGTTGCAGGATGTGCGCGCGGGGCGTCAGACGGAAATTGACGCCATCAGCGGCGAGATTCTGAAACGGGCACAACTGGCCTCCTTGCCGACGCCCCGGACGCGCGTGGTCTATCAACTGGTGCGGGGACTGGAAGGCCGGTGAAGTCCGCCGCGCTCACATACACGAGCCCCA
>CAYXPO010000173.1:5660-8610 GCA_964466925.1 uncultured Nitrospirales bacterium | reverse complement strand
CGGCACTAACAGCCTTCCAACCATCAGCATATCATGAAAGAAAGGAAATGAGAAGCGGATTCATGATTTTAGACCCTGTAGAAACCGTTCTCCGGTGGTTTTTTACCATCCCTGTCATCTACAGTATATTCCACGTGGTGGTTTGGGAATTCCGGTTTGGCCGGAAATGGACGGCCCTTGATACAGGCGTGATACCCGACATGCGAAAATATGGAATGGAGAAAATGCCATGAAGACGACCATGATTGTTCTTTTGAACCTCGCGTTATGCCTTTATTGCGCCACAGCACCCGTAGCCACGGCGCAGGCGCCAAACAAGGAATACCATGTTTCCGTATCTGGAAACGATGCCAATGACGGGTCCGCATCCAATATGCTGAAAACCATCTCGGCGGCCGCGCAGAAAGCGCAGCCGGGGGATGTCATTACCGTGCATGCGGGCGTGTATCGCGAACAGATCACGCCGCCGCTCGGCGGAGAATCGGACACCAAACGCATAGTCTATCAGGCCGCGCCGGGGGAGAAGGTTGAAATTAAAGGTTCGGAATCGGTTACAGGCTGGGAGAAGGTGCAAAATGACACCTGGAAAGTGACACTGCCCAACACCTTCTTTGGCAACTACAACCCCTACGGCGATCCTATTCGGGGCGATTGGTTTGAACCCAAGGGCCGAGTGCATCACACCGGCGCGGTCTATCTGGACGGACATTGGCTTTATGAAGCCACAAAACTTGACGAGGTCATGGCTCCGGCGGGAACTATCCCGCCGTGGATCAATCAGGCGGGTCAGGAATACCTGTTAAACGTGGCATGGCTGCAGGCCGGCAAGGACGAAAAAATTCAGGCGACATCGTTCACCGCGAAGAATGGCACGCAAAACGCCCCGTGTTCCGAAGGAGGGGAATGCATCGGCTTCATCCTCGATGGACATTGGGTGAAGTACGAGGGCATTGATTTCAAGGAAAACACCGATTTGTTGAAAATCAATGCCGCGTCGGCCAGCAACGGCGGGATCATTGAGATTCGTCTGGATGCACCGGATGGTGAACTTCTTGGCTCTTGTTCGGTTCACAACACCGGAGGGTGGCAGTCTTGGGAAACGTTCAAGGTAAAGATCAAACCGGTAAGCGGCGTTAAAACCGTATGTTTGGTGTTCAAAGGCGCGACACCCCAGAAAGCCACCGAAAACATTCTCTTATGGTTCGCGCACGTGGAGGATACGAACACCACTATCTGGGCGCAGTTCAAGGGAGTCAATCCCAATGAACATCTTGTGGAAATCAATGTGCGCAGGGCTGTCTTCTACCCCGATAAACCGTTCATAAATTACATCACCGTGCGCGGATTCACCCTCTCTCAGGCCGCCACCCAATGGGCGCCGCCCACGGCGGAACAAATTGGTTTGATCGGCACGCACTGGAGCAAGGGCTGGATTATCGAGGACAACACCGTTAGCTATTCGATCTGTTCGGGGATCGCGCTCGGAAAATACGGCGACGAATTTGACAACACCTCGGCCAACACCGCCGAAGGTTACGTCAAAACCATCGAGCGCGCCCTCGCCAACGGTTGGAACAAGGATACCATCGGCCATCACGTCGTCCGCAACAATACCATTTCCCATTGCGAACAAACCGGCATTGTCGGCAGCATGGGCGCGGCCTTCAGCACCGTCACCGGAAACACCATCCACGACATCCACGTCCGGAAACTGTTTACCGGCGCGGAAATGGCCGGGATCAAATTCCACGCCGCCATTGACACCGAGATTCGGGGCAACCACATTTACAACACCTGCCTCGGACTCTGGCTGGATTGGATGGCCCAGGGCGTACACGTCTCCGGGAATCTTTTCCATGACAACGACAATGACCTGTTTATGGAAGTGGACCACGGGCCCTTCCTGATAACCAACAACCTTTTCCTGTCCCCGCACAACCTGCTCACCCTCTCGCAAGGCGGCGCATTTGCCCATAACCTGTTCACCGGGGTGATCAATGTGAATGCGTTCGATGCGCGTCAGACGCCTTTCCACAAGGCGCACTCGACCGAACTCGCGGGCATGCACGACAACCCCTGCGGCGATGACCGGTACTACAACAACGTATTCACCGGGCGCGCCAGCTTGCAGGCGTACGATAAAGCCCGTTTTCCCGTCATGATGGACGGCAATGTTTTTCTGCGCGGGGCAAAACCCTTCAAGCAGGAAAGGGAACCGATCCTGAAACCGGATTTTGATCCCCTGCTTCAGCTCACCGGACAGTCCGGGGTCTTTCACCTTGAACTCAACTTTGATGCCGGTTGGGCCAAGGAACGCACGCGGAAATGTGTCACCACCGAACTCCTGGGCAAGGCAAAAATCCCCGATCTCCCCTATGAAACCCGTGATGGCGCGCCACTCCGCATAGACACCGATTATCTCGGCGTAACGCGGAACGCGGAAAACCCCTTCCCCGGACCCTTCGAGCTTTCCTCTGGCGGGAAACAAACGTTGACCGTTTGGCCGGCCGGTACACGGAAATGAACGGGTCTTGAGAAATTTTCAGATGAGGGAAGCCTTATTCCGTGTGTGCAGGAATTGATGGAGGCCTTTTCCAGCCTGTTCACCCACTTTTTCCAGCAAGCCCATTCGTTCACTGTCGGCTATCACACCCGCGCGGGTATACATGGTCAATACCCCCTGCACTTGACCCGCATGCACCAATGGGATGACATAATGCCCATGCACCTGCATGCCCAGCCATTGATTATCGTGCCGGGAATCCTTAAAACAATTCTCGCACACCAACACTTGGCCCGATTGCGCCGCGCGTCCGCATAGGCATTGTCCCAGCAGGCGATCCCGGCCGCGGCGTTGGCATAGATCAGGTTGTTGCGCACGGTGGAATGGCGCACCGAGGCCAGGTTGATCCCCGCGCCGCCCGCCGCGCCATTGCCCGTGATCACGTTC
>CAYXPO010000173.1:0-5650 GCA_964466925.1 uncultured Nitrospirales bacterium | reverse complement strand
ATAGGCATTGTCCCAGGGGCAAGAATGCTTCATCGTCCAAAAATTCCTGGCTGAATTGCCCGCGTGTCTCCGCCAGACGAAGTCCGCCCGCTGTATGGTCCATAATGAAAAGGACCACCTTGCCTTGTGAGTCACATGCAAGATAGGTGGTTAAAAAATCAGATACACGGCTGATCAAGTCCTTAAACGAGCGGGGAGGAACCGCAAGGTCATTTAACGCGCGCAAGGGATCGCGCACGCCGGAATGCCGGGGTGCAGGTCTTTGGATAAGTATATGTTCGCCGCAATGGTTGCATGTGCCGTGCTTCCCTGCATGTTCCTTGGGCACTTTCAAAGGGTGCCCGCACGATGGACAGGAAAACTCGAACATACTCATTTTCTATTCCTTTATCAGAAAGCGTGCGATCAATGAACATCCGGACATCGGCGCCGCCACATCCACATACATTTATCCTCGATACTGTCAATACACCCTGGGAAAACCATTTATTCCCATGCATTTTGCGCGGCATCGAAGAATTTGCCTGCTCCGTGGTACAATACGCAAAATCAGGCAAATAAAAACCGAACGAAGAGGAATACATCATGGGACGGAACATGGATCGCAGGTATTTTCTTAAGATGGCGGCGGCGGGCGCATTGGCGGGACCGTTGCTGGCCACGGGGTGCGCCACCCAGGCAAAGCCGGGGCGCCGTCCCGCGCCGAGTGAGCGCGTGGTCATGGGCGCCATTGGCCTGGGGTGGCAAGGCGGCGACAACCTTGGCAAGTTTCTCTCGTTCAACGATGTGCAGGTGGTGGCGGTCTGCGATGTGGATGCCAACCATCTCGCCAAAGTGAAAGAAACCGTGGACCGTACGTATGAAAACACCGATTGTGCGGCCTACACGCATTTCGAGGAATTGCTGGCGCGGAAGGACCTCGACGCCGTAAGCATTGCCCTTCCGGATCACTGGCATGCGATCCCCGCGATTGCCGCCGCCAACGCCGGCCTCGACATCTACGGTGAGAAGCCCATTTCACATGTGTTCGCGGAAGGGCGCGCCATGGTGAATGCCGTGGAAAAGAACCAGCGCATCTGGCAGACCGGCAGTTGGCAACGCAGCGTGGCCGACTTTCATAAGGCCGCCGAACTGGTCCGCAACGGGCGTATCGGCAAAGTCAAGTACTGCGAAGTCGGGTTGTTCCAGGGCTATGATGATTATGCGGGCACGAAAGATCAGACCGCCTATTGCCCCCCGCCGCCGGAACTGGAGTATGACCGCTGGCTGGGGCCCGCCCCCGAGCATCCCTATTGCCCCGCACGCATCCACAAGAACTGGCGGTGGGTGATGGCTTACGGCGGGGGACGCATCATGGACTGGGTGGGACACCATCTCGACATCGCGCATTGGGGGCTTGGGCTCGACCGTACCGGCCCGATCAGCGTGGAAGGCGCGGGCGTGATTCCCGAGCCGGGCGGTGTCTGGGATGCGCCCACGGAATATGACTGTGTGGCCACCTACGAAGATGGCTTGCAAATTCGGATCAGCAGCAAGTTTCCCGGCGGTGCAAAGTGGTATGGCGAACACGGCTGGATTTATGTGGACCGCGGCAAGCTCGAAGCCGAACCCGCCTCCCTTCTCAACGAAACCATTGGCGACAATGAGATTCACCTCTACAAGAGCCGCAATCATTACCGCAACTTCATTGATGGCGTCAAAACACGTCAGGAAACCATTACCCCGGCGGAAACCGCGCACCGCAGCGCGACGGTCGGGCATTTGTGCAACATCGCCATTTACACAGGCCGCAAAATCCGGTGGAATCCCGAAAAGGAACAAATCCTGAACGATTCCGGGGCCGCCGCCCTGTTGTCCCCCAACTACCGTGCGCCTTGGAAACTGTAGCGCATTGTAACCACAAGCGAAAACGAGAACCGGTCCAAACGGGCGCCCCGTCCTTCCGAAGGGTGTTTCGCCAAGCGCACAGTGCCTATATACGCGAAAATGCAGGGAAACCAAACACCCTGTTGGGGGAAATTCGCCCTAAATTTTCATAAGGTCCAGGTACTCCTCATCCTGCGAGGCATAGACCGAATCGAGCACAACAGCCGCTTTGGGCGCACGTTGGATATAGGAACGCAACACACCGGTGTCAATTCTATGGCACAAGGGCTGGGATAGGCTCCAAAGCGCGCCATTATTGTCATAGCCGGGCGCACTGGCCAGCCACAGCCCGGTTTTTTCCAGAAATTCCGGTTTCAATGCGTCGGGCGCTATCCTGCGATGAACCAACAGGGCAAAACTGGGCGCAAAAAGCAGATTGGACGCGCCCACTCGCTGGGAAAAGGCCATCATCTCATTCGGATTGCTTAACCCTTTCATGCTCATGCGCAGATACACGGTGATGCCGTTTTGGGCGGCCTGGGCGCAGATTTCACGAACCGTGGCGTCGAACGAGGCCGAGGCCTGTTCTCCCGTAAAATTGTTTTCCGGACCGCGGTGCAGGGTGAGAATCACGTCCTTTGCGCCCAATGCCGGCATTTTGTCCACTACAGCGCGAACCGCGTTCCTGCTTTCCTGATAGGCGTCATCATTATTCACGAGCCGTAAATCGGGAAAAAGATTGAGGCCGGAACTCAAGTCCACATAAATCCTGAGACGTTGCCGCGCCAACCAGCCGGATTCACGCCGCAAAGCCGCAGCTTCTTTTTCATGGAGATACCGCCAATCGATCAACACGCTGTCGAAATGATCAAAGAAGGTGGGGCGCGCCAGTACGGCCTCTTTAATGGTGTGTGGTGTATTCAAGGCCAATCCCCGGCCCTGATTGTTCAGTTTCACGGGGGTGAAGGGAATTTCCGTTATCTTCTGTTCCTGGATTCTCACGGAGAAGATGCGCACGGAACCGCCCGCCATCGTCGTGGCGTCATCCCGGCCCACCGCCGCATTTTCTGAGCCTTCCGGGAGAAACCCCGGCGCACTTTTTTCAGACATGTCCAGCGGAAGTTCATGGATGGATTCAATGGCGCCGACATTCGATACGATGGAGAAGGGCTTGGGCGTCAGGCCATTGTTGCAGAGGCCCAGCGTGTATTCACCGGGCGCTTTCCGGCAGGTGATAACGCTTAATCCCTCGCCTGCGGTAAAAAGCGTTTGCCGTGAAAACAGGTCCTCAAGAATCCTGCGCACATGTTTCAACAGCGGATAGGGCATGGGGAGCGGTTTATCGGTGGTATTGGGAATCGGGGCGGAAACGGCAGGAGTTTCGGCAACACCGAAGGGACTGGCCAGCACGGTGAGACGCCCGTTTCCGCACGGAATCTCCCCTGCCGCAGGAATTTCACCGCACCTTGCCGGAACATTGACGCCCTCCGGCAATACAAGCGCATGAAGCAGGAAAGGTTGATCTTCCCTGAACGCAACATCGCCCATTGTAACGGTGGTTCCTGCGGCCATTTCCCTGGCCTCCCCCGTCGTAATGCCGCTCAAGCCGCCCGGCAGTTCCTTGAGATTTCCCGCCGTAATAACCAAATGTCCGCCCGCATCCAGGTAGCGCGCAAGTTTGTCCCGGAGTTCAACCCCGCCGGAAATCTCACCGGTCAACACCAGCACAGCGTAGCGGTTAAGCAGCCATTCCGGCGCATCGCTCAGCAGGCAATCCGCGGCATCGCCATAGGGGGTGGCAGCCTGAAACCCGGTTTCGTCATGATAGTACGAAGAGTTTTGATAGCCGGGATACAGAAGGTTGATCACATCGTCGGTCAGATAGTCACCAGGCTCATAGGGAAGATTGCCCCAGACGCGATAAATATCCCCTGAATACAGATGACGGGGAAAGGTCCATCCCGCATAGAAATCCGTCATGATCGCGATGGGGGTGATCATGACGCCGGGTGAACCGTTCTCCCGCACCCAGCGTTTGGCTTCCTGTTGAATCGTTCCGATGGGGGTAAGGCCGTTGCCATCAAGCCAGCCGGACTCAAACCCCACAAACACGCAGTTATACAAAATGTGGCTGTACAGCAGACGTTTTAACAGATTGAGACTTGTTCCTTTTCGCTGGCCATGGTCGGGTCCTTCGCCGCCATAGCTTTTGTAGCCCCAGCGGTTCCAGACGGAGGCATTGCCAAACCACGGCACCCCATACTGTTTTCCCGCTCCGCGAATAAAGGCATAGTAGACCTGGCTGTTCGGCAAGGCCTGCGCGGTCTCCGCGCCAATCGTCGTGTAGAGTCCTTCCTTGAGAAAATAGTGGCCAAAATTGAGCGACACCAGCGTGGACAGTTTGTTGCCCAGTTCATCGCCCATCCGCTCGAAATGCCGTTGGAAATTGAGGTACTGCTGAAAACGGTCCGTGGAAATGGGATGCATTTGACTGGCATACCCGCCGATATACCGGCCATCCTGTTCGCCCACGTCCATGCCGAGCCAATGGTCCCCCAGTTTTGATTCCAGCAGCGCATATTGGGAGGGATCCGGACGGTACTGCGTCCAATACCCGCCAGGGCCCGATCCGGGGACATACCCCCAGATGTCAAAGAGGAAAAGATCGCGCTGTTTGATTTCATCCGCAAGTTCGCCCAAATTTTGCGCAAACATAATCGGATAGGACGGCCAGATCACCGAACATAAATCATGCGTTTTTGTGTAGGCGTCCATTTCCTCCGCATACTTCACAATGCGGTCATTTTCCACCGCAAACCCCCGCAACGCCACAAACTGCGTCTGATTCCCGAACGTGTCCCAATCCGGCGGTTTTACCCAATGCCGCGCATAGTCCGGATGCTCGCGCGGATCCGCGAGGCGCGGGTAAATCCTATGATCAGGGGTTGACGTTTCGTCCGTGTAGCCGGGCGCGTTCCCCAAAAGGGTGGCCGCAGCGGCGAGAGCCAGTGCGATGGACAGGATGGAGAATTTTCTCATCGTGCACTCCCTGCACAAGTTCCGGAATTCATAATCAAAACCAATGAAACGATAGTACCTTGTGCGCATGAGACAAATAAAGACTTTAATGAACGGTGGGATGGTGCAGGTGGATACAGGCCTGTGTCACCAAGGCCTGCGGACTAATGTGGATTGTTCGGGGAGACTCCAGTATCATAGGGCGAAATCACAACGCATGGGAATCGGCAGGATATGAAACAGGTATTGGTCAAAGGCGGCAAGGTGGATATTGTGGATGTGCCGCCGCCGGGCTTGTCTCCAGGCATGGCGCTGGTGCGGGTCAGTCATTCGCTGATCAGTTCGGGCACGGAATCCAGTTTCGTGTCCGACGGCGGAACGCTGGCCTATCTCATTAAAAAGGCGCGGGATCCGCTCAATGTTGAAAAGGTGAAACGCAAACTGGCCAGTGTGGGCATCAAGGGCACGCTGGACGTGGTGCGTAACAAGCTGTTCGAGTTTCAGGCGCCGGGTTACAGTTCCTCCGGGGTGATTGTGGAATGCGCGGCGGATGTGCCGGGATTCCGGGTGGGCGACCGTGTGGCGTGCGCGGGCGTGGGCTATGCCTCGCACGCGGAATACAATGCCGTGCCGCATCAATTGCTGACCCCCGTTCCCGATGGCGTGGAGTTTGACGAGGCGGCCTTCGTCGCATTGGGCGCGATTGCCATGCAGGGGGTGCGGCGTGCCCAACTTACCCTGGGCGAGACGGTGGTGGTGCTGGGGT
>CAYXPO010000172.1:0-8632 GCA_964466925.1 uncultured Nitrospirales bacterium | reverse complement strand
CCCTTGTGGAACGCGACATCACGATCCCCGAAGAGAGCGCGGCATGGCAGGAGCGCATCAACCCAGAAAAGGCCTTCACCACCTTTTTCGGAACCCAGGATGTTACCGGCGGGCTCGCGTTGCTCTCTCCATGGGGCCTGCACGAATATGAAGTGTTGCAAACGCCGGACCACAGTCTCGCCCTGACGCTTTTCCGCGCCACCCGCCAAACCATCGGCACGGCGGGCGAACCCGATGGCCAGCTTCTTCAGGAACTTGAATTCGACTACCTCCTATGGCCGTTTCTGGGCGCTTTCGACCCTGCGGAGGCCGCGCGCAAGGTGGCGGAAATCCAGACCGGCATTCGCACGCATCATGCGGATACCGCCCCCGTTTCGCACTCTTTTCTGAACCTTGAGCCGGGAAAAGCCGTGGTGACCGCCCTTAAACCCGCCCAGGACAGTCAGGATGCCGTTATTCGCTTTTGGAACCCCACAAAATCAGAAATTACCGAACACCTCACCCTCACGAGGGAAATCACCGGCGCTTCCTTGTGCACCCTCAACGAAGACCCCATACAGCCGGTCCCCGTGGAGAATAAGCATACCGTACAGGTTTCCGTTCCTCCGGGCGGCCTGACCACCCTGCGATTGATGTTTTAGATGGAAGCTGCTCAGGCCTTCCGCCAAGTCGCAACAGCGGATAAGGAAGGGCGAAACGCGGATGCCGTACAGGAAGTCTTATCAGCATATGATGATGCCCGTGCGGCCCAGGAAGCCAGCGCCGGGTTGCCCAGGATCAATCTGATCTTGGCACCATCGCAACCATGGATGGGTTTAGGTTTCCTCTCCTCATGCGGAAACACGAGGATTTGGAAAAGCGCGGCGCGTCATTTTCCCCAAAAAGATGCCATAAGCAGGAGACATCAGATTGACATGAAAACACCAAAGGCCTCTGTAATCGGTGTGTTGTTGGCGGGAGCAATACTGCTAGGGACCATTTCGGCGGCGGCGCAGCCGCTTGACATCGCCGGGATATCGGTCACGCCGCACATGATGGTGGACTCCATGCGGTATGCCCGCGCGCCGGAACCGGCGGTGGGCGCCCGGGTACAGTTGTTTTTGCACAATACCAGCGCAGCGGCCAGTGAACCCTTGATATTGAATGCCCAAACACGAATTTTGTTTAACGGGAAAAACCCCGGAGAACTGCTCCAAGCGAAAGCGTGGTCGTGGCATGACACACCCGCGGCCCTGCCGGCGGAAAGCCTCGTACTGCCGCCCGGAGCAATGACGGTATGGACCTTTAACAGCCGGGTGGCGGAATTTGGACCGGGTGGCCGGATACTCGCCGAAGCGGGTCCGGAAGGGACGCCGTGGTTGTCAAACGAGATCGCGCTTGACCCCCCCGTGTGCTGGCTGTCGGAGGTGACCTTTCTGGGATCGGAGACGGCCCACCAGCCCGATGTCATGGTGGTCCACATCGCCAATGCGTCAAAAGCGCCGGTAAAAATAAGTTCCTGCCGGTTGTGGTTGCCGCAAGAACCTAAATTGCCCCGTGTGCTGATTTCACAAGAACCGCTGCATTCGCTGAATGTATTCAACGGCCATGCAGTGATTCCGGCGGGGGAACACGGGGGCTTTTCCGTCAAGACCGGTCCGCTGCCGCTGACCTATGTGGTGGTGGAGGTGGGGTTGGCCCACCCCGGTGGGGAGGTATTCTCGATTTGGGGACATTTGCGCGTCAAACCGGAGCGGTTTGATATTTCGGGCGGCTGGGTGAATGGAAAGGGGAATCCTGTTGCAAGCGAGGTCTTTCTGAAGGCACTGAAACGGCTGTACATCAACACGGCGCATCTTGGCATTACTGCCGGTTACAGCGATACCGCACTTTATGACCGCTATCCGCTCAAGTACTTCGGCGCGATGACGCCCCTTGAAACGTATGATACGGATGCGATGCTTCCGAAAATCCATGCGGTGGAGTGCTTGGGCGAGCCACAGTATGGCGGCGGACGGCCCGTGCCGCCGCAGGAGGTCTGGGAGAAGCTGCATCCCTATGCGGGTACCCGCCTGGCGACAACCGTCACGCACAGCGAGGAGAGGGTATGGCGAGACTATGCGGGGCTGAGCGATTTCCCGCATTATGACGCCTATCGCGTCACAGCGCCGTCGGCGGATGCCTGGAGGAAGTATGACCGCTGGGGCAAGCAGAAGATAGGGTGGGGCGCGCCGCTCGAAACCATTGGCGACATGTGCCGCTCGCTGCGCGAACTCAATCGCCCGATGCCCTGCGCGATCTGGTCGCAGGGGCCGCACGAAGGCTGGGATCGCTATGGCGGACGCAAACGGACTTCCCCAACGCCGGATGAAATCCGCGTGCAGGCGTATCACGCCCTTTCGACGCGCATCACCTCGTTGTATTGGTTCAACCTGAGCCTGAAAACCCTGGTTGAATGGCGTGATACACTCGACGAATTGGGCCGCATCGGACGGGAAATGCGTTTGCTGGACACCTTCCTGCTCGAAGGGGATGCCTGCGGATTTGAACGCCTGAAACGCGGCAATGGTGAATTGGATTGGGACATCGCATCCGTATGTGGACCCCGTGCCGCGCTTCTGTTCGCCTTGGACCTTGACTATGCCCCGGACCCGGACGAAAAAGTGTTCAAATTCGGACCGCCGCGCAAGGCCGCCTTTCATTTTTCATTGCCCGCCTATCTGGAAGGCATCAAAGACGTATTTCGCATTGATGCCGGCGGCCTGTACGATGTTGAATGGACGCGTGAAGGCAACGTTGTCAAAATACGCGAAAAAGCGAGCCGTGTCGTGGTGTATGTGGCGGCGCCGGATTCAACTTTGCGGGCCAGTCTTGAAGAGAAGCGTCAAAAACTGATCGCCGCCGAAAATGCGCTTCAATTTGATCCGGCGAGGAACGACGCGGATTTTCAACAATTGGTACAACTGAACGAGTCGTTAAAATAAGAATGGCAAGGCACAGCCTTGTGGAATAGTGTGATCCCAACTTGGGAATGAGAGAAATTCGTCAGCCTCGTTCCCCAGTTGCACTTGGGAACGCAGGCCTGAGAGGAAAAGGAGTTTGTGATGAAGCGTATGATAATAGTAGTTTCAGTGCTTTTGCTTTTCATATTCTCTGTATATGCGGAGGATTCCGTGCAGGTGGTGATGAGTTCCCAGGATGGTTCAAAAAACCTGTCCGTGGAACCGGCGCTGCAATTTGGGAAAGCCCGCAGGTTCAAGGACCCGGTGATTGAGGTGGACCTTTCCGGGAAGGGGCAGTCTATTCTTGGACTGGGAGCGTCGTTCGATCATGCGACCTGTGAAAATTTGTCAAAGTTGCCCCTGGAGAAGCGCGCGGAGGTGCTCGAAAAGCTGATGAACCCGGAAACGGGCATTGGCATGAATCTGATGCGGGTGTGCATTGGAACGTCCGATTTCGTGGGCGAGCCCTACTATACCTACAACGATTTGCCCGAGGGCGAAACCGACCCGGAACTCAGCAAGTTCTCGATTGAAAAAGACCGGGCCTATGTGCTTCCCGCCATTAAGATGGCGCAGCAAATGAACCCCAGCCTCCTGTTCTTTGGGTCGCCGTGGAGCCCCCCCGCATGGATGAAAACGTCCGGCAAACTGGGCACGGGCAGTTTGAAGCGGGAGTGCTACCCGGTTTTTGCCGAGTATCTGCTCAAGTTTATCCAGGCCTATGAAGCCGAAGGCGTGCCAATATACGCGATCACGGTGCAAAATGAACCCCGGATGTCCGATAAAAACTATCCGACCACCCTGTGGACCGGGGAGGAAGAGCGTGATTTCATCCGGGACCATCTGGGCCCGCTCTTCCGGCAAAATAACGTCAAGACGCTGATTTGGTGCTGGGACCACAACTGGAACAAACCGGAATTTCCGCGCACCGTTTTGTCCGACCCGCAGGCGGCGCACTATGTGGACGGCACGGGATGGCATTTATACGAGGGCAAGGTGGAGGTGCAATCCGCCTTCAAAGCGGAATTCCCGGACAAGCACATCTATTTCACGGAAGGTTCTGTGTTCCGGGCCGGCGGGGCTATACGCTTGACTCAGATTCTGCGCCATTGGTCCCGATCCTATAATGCCTGGGTCATCATGCTCGATGAACATCGAAAGCCGAACCGCGGTCCGCATGATGCCAGCGCCACCTGCATCGAACTGCTGGATGACGGCTCGGTCCGGTATAACTTCGATTACTTCATGCAGGGGCAATTCATGAAATTCATCCAGCGCGGTGCGGTGCGCGTGGAATCCTCCCTGCCGGATGTGCGTACCTTTGGCAATGTGGCTTTTTTGAACCCTGATGGCGGTGTTGTTTTGGTGGTTGCCAATTCCGCCAGAGAGTCCCAGCCCTTTGCCGTGAAGTGCGGCGGTAAGATGTTCAAGGCGGAACTGCCCGCGGGATCGGTGGGAACCTATCGCTGGATCGCAAAAGACTGATTTTTCAGGATTCACGGACTGACAAAGCCTTAATTGCATGACGCTGGAGGCGCTTTTTCATGAAATGCTGTTCAAAGAGATGTGTCAAGGGCTCCCTTTGCTTGTTGCTCGCCGCAGGCATGGTGGTGATTGCCGCATTCGCCGTGATCATAGGGCCATGGCCCGTATATGGTGATTCACGGTATGCCGATAGTGCGTTTTTCAAACAGACTTTGCGGCGCATCGATCAGCATCTGGCAAAGACGGAACTGACGGATTCGCCCGGACGCCTTCAAGCCGGGTGGGCGGAGCACGATATGACACCGCCCGCCGGCACGCCCATGGCGGGGTATGCCGGACGTCCGAATGAAAAGCGGTGCACGGCCATACATGACCCTGTTTTCTGCCGGGCGATTGTCTTGAGCGACGGACGCGACACGGTGGCGTTGGCGGGTTCGGACATGTTGATGACCACCGTGAATCTTGCGGAGAAAGTGTGGAAGAAAGCCGCGGAACAGACGGCGCTCACCCCCGATACCATCCTCTTTACCACCTCGCACAACCACTCCGGACCGGGCGCTTTTGCCCCTGGGCTGTTGCCGGAATACAGCTATGGCAAGTACGATCCCGCGGTGGAAGAGCAGATTGCCGCCGCCATGGCCTGCGCCATTATTGACGCCTATAAGGCAATGCGTCCGGCGAAAATTGCACATGGCGGCGCGGATGCGGATGAATTCATTGCAAACCGCACCGGCATGCCGGGCAAGGACGCATCCTTACGGTATCTGGTGATTGAGAACGACGCCGGGCAGCGTTGCTATGCCGTCCGCTATTCGGCGCACCCCACCGTGCTCCCGGAGGAATCGCTGGAACTGTCGGCGGAGTATCCCGGCGCCCTGTGCCGGCGCATTAAGGAGGCTACGGGCGCGATGGCAGTTTTTCTGGGCGGCGCCGTGGGGGCGATGAAACCCGTGCCGCCGGATGGTGCAACCCCTATGGAATGCGCGCGGCGCATGGGCGAAGCGCTGGCGGATCGTGTTCTCTCCGCACCGGCCGGCCTTCGCTTTGCGGAAAACGTTGATATAGCCGCTGTCGGTGTTCCAGTGGACATGCCGCCCATGCAAGTCCGGCTCTTTTCGCCGAAGTGGCGGATGTCTCCGAATTTGGCCTGGGTTGTTGGGTTGCCCCCCGGTGGATGGATTCAAGCGGTCCGTGTGGGCGATATGGTGTTCATGGGGCTGCCCTACGACACCGGCGGAGAGATTGTCCAACAATGGGCGCAGGAAGCTGCCAAAACCGGTATTGACCTGTGGATGAGCAGTCATTGCATCGCGTACTGTGGCTATCTTTCACCGGATCGCTATTATTTGAATCCAACAAACGGGTATGACCAGGAATATGAATGGCGAACCATGAACTGGTACGGCCCCAATCAGGAAGCGATGTATCGCGATTTGAAGGACCACATTCTTGCGGCATTTTCACGGAAAGACGGATAATGGGCAATGGGCAACCATTTCCCATTTGTGTTTGCCGGCAGAGTCGTTTACTATGGATTCAGGAACCAAGGAGGCTTGTGACCTATGGCGGACGATTGCCTGTTTTGTAAAATAGCCCGGAAGGAAATCCCTTCCTCGGAAGTGTATTCGGATGAGGAGTTTTATGCGTTCCGGGACATCCATCCCGCCGCCCCGGTGCATGTGCTGCTGATTCCCCGCAGGCATATCGCCCGCATCTCTGACGCGGTTCCCGAGGATGCGGAATTTCTGGGGCGGATGCTGTTGACCGCCAATGCAATAGCCCGGCGTGAAAATATCGCCGAACCCGGATTCCGTTATGTCTTCAATTGCAATAAAGATGGAGGCCAGGTCATTTTTCACCTCCACATGCACATCCTGGGCGGACGGGAACTTGGCTAATTATTGATGCCTAGCGAGAAAATTCTGATCCCCCTCTTGCGAATTGGATGGGACTCTTGTATACTTCTTATGAAATCGCGAAAAATGCAACGGGTGGTAATACCGTGAAGATCAATGCCGCGACGCAGCTTTGTGCCGTAATCGGCAATCCGGTGGCGCATTCGCTTTCACCCGCGATGCATAATGCCGCATTTGCAGCGTTGAATTTGAATTACGTATATGTCGCATTTTGCGTGGAGAATGTAGAGGGCGCTCTCTCGGGGATGCGGGCCTTGCCCGGCTTTCGCGGGATGAGTGTAACCATTCCGCATAAAGAGGCGGTGATGCCTTATTTGGACGAGATAGACCCCTTGGCCCGGCACGTGGGGTGTGTAAATACCATTACCAACGAAGCGGGCCGTTTGCGGGGAAGCATCACCGATGGGATCGGCACGTTGCGGGCCTTTGTGGAGGCGGGGGTGGCGCTGGAAGGCAAGCGGGTGCTTTTTGTGGGCGCGGGCGGCGCGGTGCGGGCGGTGGCCTTTGCGATGGCGGAACAGAGCCGTCCGGCGGCCATTACCCTGCTGGGCCGGACGCGTTCGCGGGTGGAGACGCTGGCGCGGGATCTACGGGAGGCTTCGGACACCCCGGTTTTCGCGGGTGATATGAAGGCGGACATCGCCCGGGCGATGGCGGAGCATGACGTGGTGGTTCAGGGAACCCCCATGGGTATGGTGGGACATGAAACGGAGAGCAGCAGTGTGCCGGTCGAATTATTGCGGCCGGAACAGGTAGTGTTTGACATGGTCTACCGGCCGTCGAAGACGCGGTTGATCACGGCGGCGGCGCAGGCGGGATGTAAAGTGGTGCCGGGCCTGGAGATGCTTCTGCATCAGGCCGCCCTGCAATTTGAATTGTGGACGGGAGTACGCGCTCCCCTCGAAGTCATGCGGGAAGCGCTTGGAAAGGAAGTACAGCTATGAAGTGGTTGGTAATCAGGGGGGGTAGGCATTAACTATGGGAGCGGGGAATGCTGTGAAAGTTCAAACATTTATAGGCAAGGTGAGCATTGAAGGCTTGCACCAAATGGACCAGCACATCAACGAATGGTTCCGCCGGACCAAGGTAACCCCCATTCATGTGTCGCAGTCCTTCGGGGCGGACCGCCACCATGATGGGCGCAGCCAGGAGCCCATTATCGTGACCTCGATTTGGTACGAGGGCGGAGAAGAGGAATAATCCCGGGCGCAATTTGGGCGGCATGGCGCGGCGGATGCGGCAGGGGTCGGTATGTTCCGCCGGACGGGTTTGGTTTTCGGGTTCTTCTCATGCTAAGATGTTTTTACAGCCATGCGCTGGTTTCCAACATGGAAGAGTAAGGCGCCGGTAAGTGTCATTCGAGGATAACGAAAATATGTTGCTGACCAAGTATATAGCGGAGAATTGCATTGTTTCGGAATTGACTTCCACGAGCAAGGCGGATGCCATCAAGGAATTGACGCATCTGCTGTTCGATAAAAAAAAGTTGCAGGACGTGGGCACCGCCCTGGATCAGGTCATGGCCCGTGAAACGGTGGACAGCACCGGTATTGGCAACGGCATCGCCGTGCCGCATGCGCGGGTCTCGGGTCTCAAGAACCTCATGTGCGCGGTGGGCCGCCATAAAACCGGCATTGATTTCATCGCGGTGGACAAGAAGCCGGTGTATCTGATTTTCCTGGTCTGCTATCCGCCCACCCAGCAGACAACCTACCTGAACTTCGTTGCCACCGTTGCCAAACTGTTGCGCAACGAAGAAAACGTGAAAGCCCTGCTGCGCGCCGGTTCCGAAAAGGAAATGTTCGGCATATTGGAAAAGGTGTCGGAATCGCTGGCCTCCCCGGAGGAAACCTATGCCAAGCAGGTGAAGACGGCCCCGGAACTGTTGAAAACAAAAGACGCCCATGCGGACTTGATTCTTCTCGCCCGCCTGCAACTGTGCCAGGAAATGTACGACACCGCCAAGACCGGCAAGAAGCAGTTGAAGCAGCGCATTGACAACATCCGGGCGCTGATTGAACCCCGGTTATTGAAGCATTACGACCGCCTCATGAAAGCACGGCCCCCGGCCCTCGTTCCCATTGAAGGCGACACGTGCCAGGGATGCTTTATGAAGCTCCCGTCGCAGTTCGCCCAAAAAGTCCGGCAAGACACCGAACACATTCATACCTGCAACAATTGCAGCCGGTTTATTTACGTCTTATAGGGTTATCCGCAACATCGCAGCAGGAGGCTTGCCCCATGGACCTC
>CAYXPO010000171.1:0-8697 GCA_964466925.1 uncultured Nitrospirales bacterium | reverse complement strand
GTATTGCTTGATGGGGATGTGGAAAAAGGCGAACCGCAGAGGCTGCGGGTCACCCGCCTTGGCCGTGTCCTCCGCCAGGGTTTTCATCCACGCGTGCTGCGAAGCGCCCAAACCCTCTGCTTCGGAATTCAGGAACACCAATTGGCACAGGCGTTTCCCGCGGGGGGTCACAATATCAACGACATAATTTCCGGCCGTGGCCGCGCCGCAATAGAGGGAGTTTTTCGCTTCGGTGAGGGCCTTGTGTCCCGCGTTATTGTCAATCAACTGGTCATGATTCCCCCAAGCATAGGCCCAAGGCAGGCCGAGTGCGGCGTACTTGGCCACGACTTCGCGCATGCGGTCCTCGCCGCCGGGTTTCCGGTTGCCGGACCAGCTATCGCCCGTCACCACAATCAAATCCGCCCGGGCCTGCGCAATGACATCGGCAATGATGGCGGCGGTCCGTTTGTTGGCGAATTTGTCCAGCGGGTCACTGTCGGATCCCCAATGGACATCGGTCAATTGCAGAATCCGCACCTTGGAAGACGCGCCGAGTTGAAGCTGCGCGGCATAGGGAAGCGGGTGAAACGGCGGAGCGGCATGGTTCAGGCGGGCACACCCGGCGCCCGTCGCCAGGATTCCGGCGGCGCCGGCCAATAGAAACTGTCTGCGCGAGAGGGATTCATACTTCATATCAACGTAACTCCTTTCTGGTAATGCATAGCGTATGACCGGCAGTACAGCCCCCAAGTTTCCGCAACGCACACGGGCAATTGCGAAATAGCCCTTTTCCCCCTATATACTCCGAGTCCCAGGCAAATTACTGGTATCTCACGCCAAATCTGGCTCCATTTCACCCCGCCCAATAAGGAAAAAGGCTATTTCACAAATGCTTCACACACACCCTTGCATTGGTCCACAGGCTCGGTTAGACTGATACTAAGAAACGGCAATTAATCATTGCGAACCACGAAGAACAGGCCAAACAAGATCGGGAGTACTGGCTGAGCCGCACCCCCGAGGAACGCCTCGATATGGTAGAACAGTTCCGAATCGAAGCAGGAAAGTTCTTGTATGAATATCCATCCCGACTTCAAAGAGTTGTTGCAATTACTCGAAGAACACCACGTTGAGTATATGATCGTGGGCGGATATGCCGTGGCCTTATCCCCGGTTCACAAAAGATATGGATGTTTTTTTTGAGGCCTCGCCTGGAAATATAACGCGCTTGCGAACGGTGCTGATCGCTTTCGGCTTCGTCGCGGAAAACCTTCCTGAAGAAGCCTTCATGACGGAAGGAAATGTACTTGCCTTTGGCGTGGCGCCATCCCGCGTGGTTCTTCTAAATGCCATTGACGGCGTGCGGTATGCAGATGCAAAGCCCAACATGGTTCGCGGCACCTATGGGGGGATCAACACGCACATTGACATTGGGGGTTCACTGAGGTAGACTCATGCCCGGCAATTGAATGACATGTGCGGCCAGGTATCCGGCAACTGCCAGGATGAAAAGGGAAGACGGTGAAAATCCGCCGCGGGCCCGCCGCTGTAATCGGGGACGAAACCGGTAGATTCCACTGCAACGTCATCAACGTTCAGGACGGTGTGGGAAGGAACCGGAAGTAGGCTGATCCGAGAGCCAGAAGACCTGCCTAGCCGCGATCCAGTGTTACATCTTCGGAGGCTGAGGTGTTGGAAGCACGTGCCGTGACACACGTTTTACGGGCTCCCGGTCATATACTCCGAACGGGGCGCGGAGCCCGGTTCGGTGTAGGCGGCCTCCAGGTTTTTTTACCCGATGGAGGCCGGCATGAGTACAATGGCAGCACCGCTGGGCGCGGCGCCCCGCATATCTTTCACGCACATTCGGAAACGGGACGGGCGGCTGGCGCCGTTTGATCATCAAAAGATCACCAAGGCGATTCTCAACGCCGGTCAGGCAACCGGCGAGTTTTCCTTTGATACCGCCCACCACTTGGCGCTTCGCGCGCTCACCCTGGCACAGATGGTCCTCAATGAAGAGGTTCCTTCCGTGGAACAAATCCAGGACATTGTGGAAGAAACACTGCTGGCCTCCCCGTTCAAGAAGACGGCCAAAGCGTACATACTCTACCGGGACCAGCATGCGCGCATCCGTGAAATGGTGAAGCAAGCCGATTTGGACCTCATTGACAAATACCTGGAGCGCTTGGATTGGAAAGTCAAAGAAAATTCCAATATGGCCTATTCGCTGCAGGGCTTGAACAATTACATCGCAAGCCAGGTGAGTGAAATCTACTGGCTCAATAAACTCTACCCGCCGGAGGTCCGCGAGGCCCATCTGAACGGCGACCTCCATTTACACGACCTCGGACTCCTGTCCGTGTATTGTGTCGGATGGGATTTGCAGGACCTGTTGCGATCCGGGTTCAGGGGCGCATCGGGGAAAGTGGAAAGCAAGCCCGCGCGGCATTTCCGGTCCGCCTTGGGGCAGATTGTAAATTTCTTCTACACCCTGCAGGGGGAGGCGTCCGGCGCGCAGGCGTTTTCGAATTTTGACACGCTGCTGGCGCCGTTTATCCGGTATGACGGCCTGGGCTACGAGGAAGTGAAGCAGGCCATGCAGGAATTCGTCTTTAACGTCAACGTACCCACCCGGGTGGGATTTCAAACACCGTTCACCAATGTAACGATGGATTTGCAGCCCCCCCGTTCCCTTGCGGGCCAGCCGGTAGTGATCGGCGGGGAGCCGCGGGAAGCGTGTTATGGCGGTTTCCGCGCGGAAATGGCCTTGTTGAACCGTGCCTTCCTCGAAGTGCTCACGGAGGGGGATGCACATGGGCGGGTATTTACCTTCCCGATTCCCACCTACAATATCACGGCGGATTTTGACTGGGATGACCGGGGGCTGGACGAACTGTGGCGCGTCACTGCGAAATACGGCATCCCCTATTTTGCCAACTTCATCCACTCGGATATGTCTCCGGAGGACGCGCGTTCGATGTGTTGCCGGCTGCGGCTGGATCTCCGCACGCTGGAAAAACGGGGCGGCGGCCTGTTTGGGGCGAATCCACTGACGGGCTCGATTGGGGTGGTCACCATCAACCTTTCACGCTTGGGGTATATGGCCAAAGACGAGGCGGAGTTCCTTGCGCGGCTGGAGCGCCTGATGGAGATCGCGCGCACCAGCCTGGAAACCAAGCGCAAAGTGCTGGAGCAGTTTACGGACCGTCATCTATACCCCTATACCCGGTATTACCTGCGGGATGTCCATGCCCGCCACGGGTGTTATTGGCACAATCACTTTTCCACCATCGGGCTGATCGGGATGAATGAAGGCTGTCTGAACTTCCTTGGTGAAGACATTGGTTCCGCGCGGGGGCGCGCATTCGCGGTGCGCGTTATGGATTTCATGCGTGCGAAACTGAGCGCGTTTCAGGAGCAAACGGGCCATCTTTACAACCTCGAGGCGACACCCGCCGAGGGGACCAGCTATCGTTTGGCAAGGATGGATGTGCGGAAGTATCCGGAAATCATAACCGCCGCCCCGGCGGGCACGGAGCCGTTCTATACCAATTCGACCCAGCTTCCGGTGAACTACACCGGTGATGTGTTTCATGCGTTGGATTTGCAGGATGAATTGCAGTGCCGCTACACCGGCGGCACTGTCCAGCACATTTACCTGGGCGAAGCCGCGCCGGATCCGGAAAGCGTGAAAGCGTTTATCCGGACCGTCTGCCAAAACTACCGCCTGCCCTATTTCACCCTCACCCCATCGTTCTCGATCTGTCCGGCGCATGGATATCTGAAAGGTGAAACGCCGGAATGCCCGGAATGCGGTACCGCCACGGAAATATACTCCAGGGTGGTTGGCTACCTGCGTCCCGTGAATCAATGGAACGCCGGGAAACAAGCGGAATTCGCGCTTCGGCGGCGCTATCATATCGGGGGGATGAAGTGATTATCGGCGGCATGGACCCGTGCAGCCTGTGTGATTATCCGGGCCGCGTGGCATCGGTGATATTCACGCAAGGGTGTAATTTCCGGTGCCCGTTCTGCCACAACACGGCCCTGCTGCCCATGAACCCCGCCCATGAAGCGCTAGACAACGAAGCGGTGCTCGGCTGGCTCCAGGGGCGCAGGGACCGGATACGGGCGGTCGTGATAAGTGGTGGAGAACCGACGCTGCAAGCCGGTCTTCAGGCGTTTCTCCGCCGGTTGCACCACATCGATCTTGCGATTAAACTCGACACCAATGGCAGCCGGCCGGTCATCCTCGCGGAACTGATTCAGGCGGGATTGACGGATTATGTCGCGATGGACATCAAGGCGCCCTGCGCCAAATACCGGAATCTCGCGGGAGTACGCGTATCCACGGAACGCATTAAAGAAAGCATCCGCATCATCGCAGAAAGCGGACTGCGGCACGAGTTTCGCACAACGGTCGTCCCCGGCTTGTTGAATCAAGAGGACATTTCGGCAATTCGGAAAATGGTGCCATCAGGCTCCATATACCGCCTGCAGGAATACCGGCCGGTGCTCAAGCCATCCCCCATCGGCCATTCCACCTCCCGGTTGGCCGGATGATGTGAATTGGCGGCGGTACATCACACCTCACAAAGAACCGGCCAGATAGGCTGTGATCCGGTCCGCTTTGGCGCGGTACAACGCACTCCAGTTTCGATCTTTCATTTTGTCATCGCCTTCTTTTTTTAACCGGTCAAAATACTCCGCGGCCTCCCGGCAGGCAAGGATATCTTCGCGAAGCAGTTCTTTCGCTTGTTGCGTGTAGGCGGCGGGATCACGGTTCACTTTTTCATAGAGGGCGTTGAGCGAGAAGTGGATTCCGATTTCACGGCCCGCGAGGGCCATGGATTCGAGGTAGAGGCCTTCACGGCGGAGATGTTCGCGCCGGGCGGGGCTGGTTCCATTCCCGGACCACCAGAACGCATAGAACACCGGTGTCTCTTCGGCTTTTTCAGAGGCTTCGCGCATGTATTCGACCGCCTGCTGATAAAAAGGGAACGCCAGGCGCCAGGCATCGCCAACGCGCTGGAGACGGTCAGCGAGATCGGGCGGGTTATAGACAATGGACGCGGCGGCTCTCGGGGGTTCTCCACCCTTGATGCCTGACTTTTCAAACTCTCCGGGGAGGGGTGCGCATTCCCGTCCGGGATACCAGCCGGGCCATTGCGTGGGGGCCCACGTGCAGGCGTTGGAGAGGATGGCATGGGCGTGTTCCAGCGATTTCCACGCGTGCAGCGCCAATACCCCCGCCGTTTCCCCAAATTGCTTCATCGCGATATCGCGGCAGACGGTTTCAGGGTCCGCCAGCGGATTCAGGAAGAACGCGCGGCAGGCGATGGAATTGCAGGCGATGTCTTTATTGAACCCGCCCCAGTGATCGAAAATACCGTCGGCCTGTAGCGCGTGCCAGCGCCGAATTTTCGCGCCAATGCCCATCGGGTAGTCCTGAATATCGTTCAATTGGTGGACGGTGTCATCGCCCCAATGAAGATCATCATAACCGATAAAAAGCTGGCCGTGTTCGCGGCAGAGGGCGCGTGCGTTAATCAGAAAATCATGGAGCTGGCGTTCCGGCTGCCATCCATCGGTTTCGGCGGCGAGATACAGGCCGCCGCCGGACGGCAGTTGCTTTTGGCGCGCCAGAAATTGTTCGGTATCGCCCGACCATCCCCAGCCGGTGGTCAGTACCCGCAGGCCGGGACGCACTTTTTGTCCTTCTTTCAACAGAAAGTTGAGCAGGCGGTCCCGCTGGTCGAATTTGCTCATGCCCCGGCAGCGTGGGCATTGTTGTGGATCGCAAAACTCCCCGCCGGAATCCAGTCCAAACAGAAAAAGGGTGGACACTTCAGGAAACTGCTGAAAGAACCGTTGAAGGATGTCTCGATAGAAGGCCTGGACCTCCGGATGCCCGAAACACAGCACTTTGCCTTGATACGTGCCGCAATCGCTGAGAACGTCCGCCGGAAAACATTGAAGCCAGTGTTGTCTCGTTTCCTCGGGAACCCATGGGCCGCCCTGGCAGGGGAGTTCGGTAATCCACAAGGCGGGTTCAAGGCCATAATCCAGGCAGGCTTCAATTAACTTCCGAAGGTCTTTCGCGTGGCCTTCCACGGCGGCGGAATCCATGGCGTGGGGAAAAATTTCGCTGGTCACGTACGCTTGCAGATGCCTCAAGTCGCCGTTCCAGTCGTGCGTCATCAGGCAATGGCTCGCGCCAAGGTGGCTGATATAGCGGATGTCCGCCCGTTCCCCCGGCCAGCCCTCGAAGCGTGGATGAAAATAGCGTTCCTTGAATTGAAAAACGCCCTGTGTATGCCGTGCGGAACTCAGTGGTGTTCCTTCGCGCGCCATTTCCTGAAATTCATACACGGCCTGGAGCATGCCGCGCGGCGTGTTGCCCAGCAAATACAGCGTGCCCTCATGCATAAATACGTCAAAGGCGTCGCTCTCCGGAGGAACATTGTGGAGATTAGTCACCCCCTGCACTGCCAGACGCCGCGCAACCTCCGACGCGCCCGATAGCGCCACAAAGACGCCTCCGGGGGGCGTGGTATCTTCATTGGACAGCGGCAAGGCTTCCGGCGCGGTGTCCGGAAACGCCGCCTGGAGTTCCATCCGGGCGGTTTCATGCACCCGGGAGGCGCCCGGCATGTGGATGGGCACATCGGGTGTGATGATAAAACCGGATTCGCTCTCCGAATAGGCGGAGACACTCCCCAATCCCCAAAAGATTCCCGTAATGATAAAGAGGGGCCGGATACGGCAAAACAAGCGTTGACCAAACACGGATAGTCTCCTCCACTTCTTTCACGAGGGCATAAACACCCCGGGGAAGGGAGTATATCAGGATTGCGGCGTCACGCGGGTTGCGGGGCGGGCGGGGGAACAGGTTCGGGTTCCCGCCGCAGCGAGGGGCCGCCGAGTGCAAAGAAGACTATCGTGCCGATGGTGAATCCGAGGAGGCCGGCCATGAGGCAACAGAAGGGGAAGTGCGCGGCGGTGTACACCCGCGATACGCCCTGGAGCACGGCCCACGTGGCGAGTCCCGCGCGGAGGCGGCGGTCGCGTGCATACCAGAAGAGGGGGGTGAGCAGGGCAAACGTGCCGGCCGCGTGCCCGGAGGGAAAGGAATTCGCCCCGCGCAATAATTCGTCCGGGATCACGCGCACGTGGAGGTTCCAGGGTTTATTGGCGTCGTTGAAGGGCCGGGGCCGGGCCACCGCCTTTTTGATGGGTTCGGTGGCGCCCCAGTTGGTAACGGCCCCGGAGAGGATCATCAGCCCGAACACACAGGCGAGACGGCGCATGGCGTCGTTTTCCATTTTGTGAAAAATGACCGCCGTCATGCCGAAAACCACGAAGACGGCGAATGCCGCCATGAGGTCCACGCCCATATACGTGGTGTTGGGCCAAATACGGCCCAGGACGGTCAAAATGGTCAGCAGGAGGGTTTCAATGATGAGGATTCCCGTGAATACCCGCTTGTGGTTTGGGAACAGGCGGTAGAGGCCGAGGGCGATCAACCAGGAAAGCATGGGGAGGAGAATCAGCGGGTTGGTGTAATCGGTCAGGAAACGGAAGAACTGATCGAATCCCGGCAAATATTCATCGGGATTAATCGCGGCCAGCATGGCCTTGTCATAGGGATCGGTGATGGGCACGAGCCACAGGCCGGCGGCATACACCAGCCCTGTGGTGACGGCATACCCCGCTGTTACGATGAGCAGGCGCACCAGGATGCTTCCAATTTTTGTCCGGTTCATGAATAACTTCACTTTCAGCGTTGGAGATAGTTGTTTGCCACGGGGCGGAACACCGGGCCTGAGCAGGCATGCCTTGCGCGGGGACGGGCGGGCCGTGGTGCTGCAAAGCATACTGTGCATGGGGCCTGCAGGTCAAGCGGAACGGGGGTGTCTGCCGGTTTCTTCACGCAACCCGTGGGCGGGAGGCAAGCAGGACTCCCCGCCGCGCCCATCCGGTGCTTTGAATATCGCTTTATAGACATCCTCCCCAAAGCTGCTCTCCAACGGCTGGCCGGGCAGCACTTTGAACGTCCGTTGTCCGCCGGCTTCCCTTTCGGCGCGCAGGAAGAGGGTGCTGTCCGCCCCTTCTTTCGCGAGCCGCCGGGCAAACTCGTACAAATGCGTCACGAAGAATATTTTCACGGGGGTTGACAGCAGGGCAAGGAGAATCTGCGCGGCGATCTCCGACCCTTCCCGTTCGTTGGTCGCGGCAAAGGACTCATTGAACAACAGCATCGCGTTGGGGGTCAGCGCGTCCACAATGCCGCTCATCCGGCCAAGCTCCTCGTCGAGTTTTCCGCTCTGCAGCGTGGCGTCTTCTTCCCGTTTGTAATGCGTGAACAGGCTGCGGCAAATATCGGCGCTGAAAGACTCCGCTGTCACGAACATGCCGCATTGCATCATCAACTGCGCCAGGCCGATGCTGCGGAGAAACGTTGATTTTCCGCCTTGGTTGGCCCCCGTGACGATGCAGAGCGTTTTCCCGTCGGCGTCCAGATCGTTGCCAATGACGGAACGTTCCATGGCGAGCACAAGGCAGGCATCGCGCAATCCGGTGCACCTGTGCCTGCGGGCGCCCGGCGGCGCGGGAACCGGAAAGCACACCGGCGCTCCCTTCTGGATCAGCCGGCGGTGCAACTGCACGCACCCCAGATAGAAGGCCAGTTCCCGCTTCAGCATGATGAAG
>CAYXPO010000170.1:0-8702 GCA_964466925.1 uncultured Nitrospirales bacterium | reverse complement strand
GGGTGGGCAAACGTGTGGCGGTGTTTCCGCTCCTCCCGTGCTTCAAATGCGCCTCGTGTGAAATCGGGGCCTATGCGCAATGCGCGGACTATGACTATCTCGGTTCGCGGTGCCACGGAGCCTTCGCGGAGTATGTAACGGTGCCGGAATGGAATTTAGTCCCCCTCCCCCTCGACTTGCCCATCGAACAGGCCGCCCTGACGGAACCGGCCGCCGTGGCCCTTCATGCCTTGCGCCGGGCCAACGTGGATATCGGTTCCAGCGTGTTGATTTTCGGCGCGGGGCCGATAGGCCTCCTGTTGGGGCAATGGGCGAAGGCTTGGGGGGCGGGGAAGGTGCTGCTGGTGGACATTGATCTCGCCAAGCTGCGGTTCGCGCGCAAATTGGGATTTGATCATCTCTATGACGCCACCCAGGGCGGCGTTCCGGAATGGGTCGTGAAAAAAACCGGGCGCGGCGCGGACGTGGTGATTGAAGGCTCGGGAAGCAGCACGGCCTGCGAGCAGTGCATGCTGTGCGCGCGGCCTTTTGGATCGGTGGTTTTAATGGGCAATCCCGCCGGAGCGATGACACTATCGCAGAAAGCCTATTGGGCGATTCTCCGGAATGAATTGCGCGTGCTTGGCACATGGAATTCCTCGTTCACGGACTTGCCGCGCAATGAATGGAACCAGGCGCTTGAATCCATGGCCAACGGCACGCTTGATGCCGGCGCTTTGATTTCGCATCGAACGGATTTGGAGCATTTGCCCGCCCATTTGGAAATGATGCGGGACCGCACCGCATTTTTTAATAAAGTCATATTGATCAACACGCCGTAACCGGAAGGAATGCTCATGCAGGCGGCCGTATTGGAAGACCTCGACAGACTGGTGGTGAAAGACATCGCCAAACCCGTGGTGGATGCGGACAGCGTCTTGGTGCGGATCAAAGCCTGCGCCATTTGCGGCTCGGACATCCGCATTCTCCATCATGGCAATTCGCGGGTGACCCCGCCCGCTGTCATGGGCCATGAATCCTCGGGCATCGTGGTGGAGGCCGGGGCGAACGTGACCAAATTCAAACCGGGCGACCGCGTGGCCATCGGCGCGGACGTGCCCTGCGGCGAATGTGTTTTTTGCGAGGCGGGCATCGGAAATAATTGCCAGATTAACTACGCCATGGGCTACCAATTCGCGGGCAGTTTCGCGGAATATGTATTGCTCAACCGCATCGTGGTGAACCACGGCCCCGCGCATGTGTTTCCTGAGCACGTCTCGTTTGAAGAGGCCGCGCTTGCCGAACCCCTCGCCTGCTGCCTGAACGCCCTCGAACTGTGTAACATCCGCTTTGGAGACACCCTGGTGGTGATTGGCACGGGCCCGATTGGCTGCATGCTGCTTGAAGCGGGCCGGCTCATGGGCTGCACCAAGGTAATCGCGATAAATCGTTCCCGGTCCCGTCTCGAGCAGGCCCGGCGCGCCAACCCCGACGTCTGCATCTGCTCCTCGGAAGAAGATTCCGTGGCGCGCGTTTTACAGGAAACAAACGGATTGGGAGCCGATGTGATCCTCACGGCCTGCCCCGCGCCCCAAGCACAAATAGAGGCCCTGCGCATGGCCAAGAACCGCGCACGGGTAAATTTCTTCGGCGGCCTTCCGAAAACGCAAAGCCAGGTCACCCTGGACACCAATATCATTCATTACAAGGAGTTGTTCATTATGGGCGCCCACGGGTGTGTGCCGCGCCACCATCAACAGGCGCTGCACCTGATCGCCTCCGGAGCCATTGACATGAACCCCTACATTTCCCACCGTTTTCCCCTGGAACGCATTCACGAGGCGTTTCAGGCGGCGGAAAGCCATGCGGGAATGCGGGTGGTGGTGCAGCCGTAAGAGGGTTTGCAGGGTGAATGGACCGGATGGAAATGGCCCCAATGGACCGAAGAAAACTTGGCGGGAGGCCACTAAAAGCAGAGAAAGGACATGCACATGGGCAAGAAGGCAATAGACCCGATTTGGGAAACCATTCGTGAAGAAGCCACGGAAGCGGCCAAAAACGAACCGATGCTTTCGAGCTTTCTCCACGCCACATTGCTGGCGCATAAGCGGCTGGAGGACGCGTTGAGTTTCCATCTCGCGGGAAAACTCGAAAGCATGGCATTGCCCGCCATTACCCTCCGCGAGCTTTTTGACGAAGCCTTTACCAACGACCCGACTATCGGCGTGGCCATGCGCGCGGATTTGAACGCGGTCCGCCAGCGCGACCCCGCGTGCCGCACCTACGCCCAGCCCCTGTTATATTTCAAAGGCATCCACGCCATTCAATCCTACCGTGTTGCGCACTATTACTGGAACCATGAACGGCAACCCCTTGCGCTGTATCTCCAGAGCCGCATTTCGGAAGTGTTCACCGTGGACATCCATCCCGCCGCCCGTATCGGCAAAGGCGTGCTCATGGACCACGCCCACGGCATTGTGATCGGCGAAACGGCCGTGATCGAAGACAATGTCTCCATGTTGCATAACGTCACCCTCGGCGGCACCGGAAAAGCGGTTGGTGACCGGCATCCGAAGATTCAAACCGGTGTCATGATTGGTGCGGGCGCGAAAATTCTGGGCAATGTCACGGTCGGCAAAGGCTCTAAAATCGCCGCCGGGGCCGTGGTGCTCACCGACGTGCCGCCCCATACCGCCATGGCGGGGGTTCCGGCGAAGGCGGTGGGGCCCGTGAATACGAAGATTCCGGCCTTTGAAATGGACCAGTATTTTCATGAAAGCGGCAGCGGCCTCTAAATCAACGCCATCCATTCACACAGTTCGCATCTGTCGCTGATTTCAAAATATGCGTCCATAATTCCTTTTCCTCAACACGCAAGGAAACTTTCCGGCATGCCCAAGGATTATGGGGAAAGAGGGCAGTTTGATGCCCACATCATGGGAAAAGGAGAAGTGCCATGAGGGCGGGGTATGTAGCGCTTGGAATATGTTTGCTGGCGGGATACGGCGTGGCGTCCGGCATTGACGGGGCCGCATGGTCCATTACCGGAAAAAATCCCGAGGAAAAGGGAATTAAAGTGCTGGAGGGCGGCGATGGGTGCTTTATTCTCGGCGAAAAACTGGGGCAGCATTTTCTCGCCAATAAACCCGGAACGACTCCCCCCTCCGTGTACCTGTATTTTGCCGTGGACGACGCCCTGACCGCCGAACTGAAAGGGCCGTTGTATGTGGAAGTGGAATATTTTAACGCTTCACCCGGCGGCATGCTTACGTTGCAATACGACAGCGCGGGCGGCGACAGCCCGGACTTTATTTACCGGGAAAGTGAGGACCAATGGGGCGGCTGGATGACGGGCACAAACCGATGGCGGCGCGCGGTGTTTCTTATGGAAACCCCCGGATTCAAGAACCGTCAAAATCAAGGGGCGGATTTCCGGCTCGGCGGCGCGATCATGTATCTACGCCAAATCCGCGTCCTCGCCAACAAACCTGAACTCCCCAAGGATGACGGAGGCGCGGGCGGCCTTAAGCAACGGGTGCATATCGGAAAAGGCGGCCAACTTATCATCGGTGGTTTTGATCCCGAACGCCCCAGTGACGTGAAAAAACAGATTCGGGCGCTCCAAGGCGCGCTGCCCGCGATGAAATCGCTGGGCGTGACGAGCCACGAAGGGTACGTCCGGTGGAATCTCTGCGAACCCGAACCGGGAAAATACGACTGGAGCGTTTACGACGCCTTTGTCGAGGTGTACAAGCAGTACAAGATAAAGTGGGTGCCCTTCCTGATTGTGGGTTCGGCCTACAGCCTCCCCGATTGGTTTTACAAAAAAGAAGGGTTTCAGGGCTATGTCTGTCTCGAACATGGCGAACAATCCGACGTTCAATCCCTCTGGAATCCGGTATTGAAAGAGCATGTCGCCCGCTTCATCCAGGCCTTTTGTGAACATTACCGCGGCAGCGGCGTAATCGAGTCCATCCTGCTGGGGGTCACGGGCAATTATGGCGAGGCCATTTACATCGCCTCCGGCAACGATTGGACCGCCAATATCCACGGCCAGTATCACACCCATGAAGGGTATTGGGCCGGAGACCCGTTCGCCCAGGAAAGTTTTAAGAAATGGCTGACGGCGAAATATTCCGATGCCGCGAAGCTGAGCGAAGCCTGGAAGACGCCCGTGGCCGATTTGAACGCCGTGAAACCGTTCTTGCGCAAGGATGCGCCGAGCGACCGCGCGTGGCTCGATTTCTGCGACTGGTATATCGGCTCCATGACGGATTGGTCGCGGTTCTGGCTTCAGGAAACCCGCAAGCATTTCGCCGGGAACATCTATCTCTGCACCGGGGGCAACGCCACGCCCGAACACGGCTCCGATTTTGGCGAACAATGCAAGGCGGCGGCGGAGATCAAAGGCGGCGTGCGCATCACCAACGAAGCCAGCGACCCCAAGGGGAATTTCGTATTGACGCGGTGGGTGGCGTCGGCCGGAAAACAATACGGCGCCTACTATTCCTTTGAACCGGCCGGGGAAGTGACTTCCGTCGGCGTGATTGCCCGCGTGTTCAATGCAGGCACCTCCGGCGCGCGCGGCCTGCACTATTACCATCCGAATCTGTTCGGTTCGGAACAATCGCTCGAAAACTTCCTCCGGTGCGGCGGCCAGTTCAAGCAGCGCAAGCCCATTGTTGAAGTGGCGGTGTATTATCCCGAAACCTACATCAAATTGAACGGGAACAGATTCCTCGAAGCCATTGCACCCCTGCGCGATTGTTTTGATTTCGATTTCATGAGCGATGCACAGATTCTGGACGGCGGACTCACGCGCATCAAGGCGCTGATACTGGTTCAGGGCAACATTGCGGAAGAAAACGTCTGGCGGACGATCACCGCGTGGGTCCGCACGGGCGGATTGCTCACCTATCCCGACGGCATGGGGCGCCTGCGCACCGTGGAAGGCGATGAACGCGTCCATGACGCACTCTTTGGCACTGACGCCGATGTGGGGAAAGGCCGTGTTTTGAAATTCTCCGGTCTCGGCAACAACGCCGCCTACCGCGGGTTTCTCGGCATGAACCTGCCCAAGGCCCGCGAACTCTCCAAGGGGACCCGCGCCATGATCAAGGCGGATGGCCGCGAAGACAACGTGTTCGTGTCGCTGATCGGGCCGCGAAAACTGATCTGGTTCAACGGCACCGGACGCGACATCCCTAAAAATGGCAAAACGATAGCCCCCTACTCCATTGTTAACCAGCGCATCCCGCTGTTCCCGTCGAAACAACAATAGCCCTTCAAACCAGCGGCATGCTCGGGTCCGGTGTCGCGCGAAGACTGTCCACCATTCCATGGCGAAAACGGGAGTCCGCCGCGGCGGCAATCATGGCGCCGTTATCCACGCAATAGGCGAAGGGCGGCAGAAACACGTCAATGCCCAGTTCATCCGTCAAGCGTTGCCGCAACAGGCGGTTGGCCGCCACCCCCCCCGCCAGCACCAGCCGTTGCGCACCCGTTTCCAGAATTGCCTGCTTTGTTTTGATTAGCAGCACATCCACGGCGGCGTACTGGAAACTGGCGGCCAGGTCTTCCACACGCACGGATGCCTTCGCCTCGCGCAGCGCATACAACACGGCTGTTTTCAGGCCGCTGTAGCTGAAATCCAGGGAATCCCCGCCCCGCATGGCCCGCGGGAATTTATAGGCGTTGGGATCGCCGCCCTCGGCCGCTTTCTGAATCGAAGGCCCGCCCGGATACGGCAGGCCCAGCAGCCGCGCCACTTTATCGAACGATTCCCCAATCGCGTCGTCCCGGGTGGAACCCAGCATCTGATACACGTGCGGGGCGGGACATTGCATCAGTTGGGTGTGGCCGCCGCTCACCACCAGGGCGAGAAATGGAAACACGGGCCGGGGCGCGCAAAACATGGCGGAAAAAATGTGTCCCTCGATGTGGTGAATGCCCAAAAACGGCTTGGACCACGCATAGGCCATCGCTTTTCCAAAACTCAACCCGACCAACAGCGACCCCATCAGTCCCGGCCCGCGCGTCGCGGCGATGGCATCCACGTCCGTTCCGGCGTCCGCCAGCGCTTTGCGCACAAGCTGAGAAATGATCCGGGTATGCTGCCGCGAAGCGATTTCCGGCACCACGCCGCCAAATTCCTTATGTACATCAATCTGGGACGCGACTTCATTGGCCAGGACGCGGCATCCGTCTTGCACCACGGCAACGCCGGTTTCATCGCAGGAGGTTTCTATGCCCAGAATGACGCTCATTGCACAAGTTCCGACACATGCACCAGCGTGACGCCTTCGGCCTTGAGCTTGGGCAATTCTTCACTCAGGACGGCAACGGTCTTTTCCCGGAAATGGCCGATGCCGATGGCCTGTCCGTGCGTTTTGGCCCGGCTAATCAACTTCTGAAACGCCGCCCGTATCTTCACGGGATCGGCGGAATTATCCAGGAAAATATTCCGCTGCCCCGCGCGCACCCCCATCGCCCGCGCCACGGCATAGGCTTTCGAGGTGCCCAGCGTGCGGCTGTCCACAAAGAACAGCCCTTTTTGCTTCACCACGTTCATGAAATAGGTCAGTCCTTCCACGTCTTCGGTGAATTTGGAGCCGGTGTGATTGTTCACGCCCACAATCCCGGGGACTTGGCCGATGGCGTCCGCGGTCAGCCGTTCGATCTCCTCCTTTGCCATGTTCGTATTGAGCTGCCCCGGAAACGGCTTGATGGTTTTGCTGTGCGTTTGCATCGGCATGTGCAGCATGATCTGGAATCCCTTGGCGGCCGCCCGCAACGCGGTGTCCTTCACATTCGGCGTATTGGGCAACAGCGCCAGCGTGAGTTGCGGGTCCAGCATGTCAATGATTTTGTTGGTGGTGACGCCCCCATACCCGCCGTCATCAAGAATGATGGCGACACGGATGGCCTGATTGGGGGCCAGGGGCGCGGGCGCATGCACCAGCCCATTGTCCGGCCCGCTGTGTTCGACGGAATCCAGCGGCAGTTCGTCATCGCCGGGCAGTATGATGTTGAGCAGGTCATAGTGGCCGGTGCTTTCCGCCAAGTCTATCAGCGGCACGCGATACGATTCCTCCGGAGAGCCTTCCCTGGAAAAATCCACCGGCCCCGGCGGGGGGCTCGGGGGCAGAACGATGCAGGCAAGTTCCACACAGCATTTGCCCATGTAAAAAACGCTCACGCCGCCCCCGTGTTGGCCTTTCACCTCCATATTCGGGTCGTGAATCGAATGGCCCACTTCAGAAGCAAATTCCGCGACGGTCCGGGGAGTGCAAAAAGACACCTCGCCCAGCCAAAAGGTCCATGAGGCCTCCGCATCCGACATTTCCTCCGCCGCACGCCAAGACAGGGTGCCCTTCGGGGCAATGGTCGGCAGTACCGCCTGTTGCACACACTGCGCCGCGTACAGGCCCGCCTGATGCAACTCGGCCGGTTTCGGGGGCGGCGGCACCGTGCCCAGCACCGCGATGGAGAGAAATTCACGGGTCCCCATGGATAAATGCAGTTCCCGCCGCGCGTCCTCCATCACCCCATCGCTGACGCGCAGCCCCTTGTCCGCGACCGCCGCCCGAAGGAACTCCAGCACGCGATTGGGGTCCTGGCCCTCGGGCGTCCGCACGTCCAGTGAATAATACAGCCAAATGGCCGTTTTGTCCCGGCGCTCAATGCCCGGCTGGCGTTGAATATTGTTCTCGGCCATCCCGGCTGCCATCAACGATTTCTCCAGATAGGCCACCCACTTGAATGCATGTTCGCGCAAATTGGCCGGGCGCTGTTCCATGAAATAGGCCAACAGCACGCCCAGGGCAATGGCCGCGCCGATCAACACGGCAAACCCCGCACCCAAATACACCCAGGACTTGGGCTCTGGAACATGCGGGTTCCTTGGCGGCGGCAAGGGTTGTTTATTCGCGGTGGCCATGAATATTCCAGCAATTCCCCATGTTCAAACCAAGTGTTTCTCGACGGCCACCGCCGCCTTGAAGGCCGGCAGTTCCTTGACATAGTTTGCGCCCGGCGTCTTGAAAATGCTCGCCGTTCCCAGCACGAATACCTCCGCGCCGAACCGGGCGAGTTTGGCCGCATTGGCAACGTTGATGTTCCCGTCCACTTCTATCTTGGCGTTGTATTTGTGGTATTGGATGTTTTCGCGAAGGATGCGGACCCGCTCGAAGGCCGTGGGGAGAATCGCCTGCCCCGCGTATCCCGGGTCCACCGTCATCACCAGCACGCGGTCCGCCAGGGGAAGAAGATAGTCCAGTTTCGTCAGCGGCGTGGCCGGATTAATCGCGATGCCGGGCGAGGCGCCCATGTCCCGGATTTGCGCCAGCAGGCGGTGCGCATGCACGCAGGTTTCCACGTGGATGGTAATAATGCCGCAGCCCGCCTCGAAAAACCGCCGCAGGTAATGTTCCGGATGCGTAATCATCAGATGCGCGCTGCACGGCAGGCCGCACACGCGCCGGGCGGCTTTGATGAAATCAAAGCCCAAGGTGAAATTGGGAACAAACAGCCCGTCCATGATGTCAAAATGCAGTTCATCCGCTCCCGCCGCCTCCAGCGCCTTCAACTCCTCCTCGAGCCGGGCCAGATTCGCGCACATCACCGAGGGCGCACTGATAAATGTACTCACGCGATCACGTTCCTTTTATGCGTTCGATTGTAAAAATGCTTCCACCCGCGCCAGCGGGGGCATGGACGGTTGC
>CAYXPO010000169.1:0-8710 GCA_964466925.1 uncultured Nitrospirales bacterium | reverse complement strand
AGGTTAAACAGCCTGTTTATGCATTTTCTGGGAACCTATTGCGGAAGATGGGCTAACCGGGACTTCCGCCAGAGTACTTCCCTGTTTCTTCACATGGGCAAGTTCGGGGGTTATTTTTTCTGATCCGGGGCGGCGGGGGTTTCGCCTTCCGCGGGGGCTTCGCCTTCTTTTTCCTTCGGCTGGTTCCGTCCGAGGATTTCAGCCAGCATGGCCTGGTCGGTGGTGAAGCTGGTCTGCGGCAGCATCCGTTCCCGAAGATCCGCCAGATAATCTTCCAAAACCTGATTCTTGGCCTGTGTGTAGGCGGTTTCGCGCATCTTCTTGGCGTCCTCGTCCCACTTGGCCTTGTCTTCCTCGGTGGGCGGCGTGCGCTTAATCAGTTCCACAAAGAAGGTCGTGCCCATGTAATCGGCCAACGGCCCGCCGAACGCGCCCGGTTCGCCATGCCCGACCGCATCGAAAATTTCCGTGGGCGGGACATACATTTGCTCTTTGAACAGGTAATCCTTGGCCGTGAATTCGCTGGATTCCTTGATCTCCACGGCGAGTTCCGGAAACAGTTCATTGATCTGCGCGAGGTTCTTCGCCTGTTTTTCTATCTTTTCCGCGTAGTCCTTGACCCGCGCCTTGTATTCGTCTTTTTGCTTGAGGGCCGTGATGGTGTCCTCGCGCACTTTGTCCTTGATTGCCTCCAGTTCGGGAATTGTACCCGGCGACAAGACGGTCATGTGCGCGACATAGATGTTGGACCGCGCGGTGACCACTTCATACGGATTGTCATCGGTTTGTTCTTCAAACGCGGTGCGGAACTGGCGCACGTCCGCCTTGGGGAAATTCTCGATCTCTTCGCTTTCCTTGGTGAAGGGGCCGGTGCGTTTGATTTCCAGCGCGTACTCCTTGGCCACCGCGGGGAAATCCTTGGCCTCTTTGGCCTTGCTGGAAATGGCCCGCGCCTGGTCTTCGCGGCGGGTGCGTTCTTCCGCGGGCAACTCCGCCTTGATCATGATTTGGCGCGCATGCACTTCCTGTTTTTGGGTGTCGGGATTGGTGCGTTCCTCGTCCACCTTGTAAATGTAATAGCTGTTGAACCCGTAAATGGGATCGCTGACTTCCCCCGGCTTGAGGGCGAAGAGGGGCTTGCGGAAATCCGGTTCGGTGTCCCGCATGGATTGCCAGCCCATGTCGCCGCCGTTCTTCTGCGGGAGATCGGAATTTTCGTCGGCCAGTTTGGCGAAATCGGCCCCTTCCCGCGCCTGTTTGACCAGATCAAGGGCCTTTTCGGGCACGGGCGGTTCGAGTGATAGGGCCACATACTCCACCACGCGGGTATCGGGCGTTTTATACTTCTCTTTGTTTTCGTCGTATTGCTTCTGGATATCGGCATCCGTGGGTTCGACCTTGGGCTCAATCTTGGCAAACTTGATTTGTATTTTTGTGTAATTGTCTTCGACCTTTTTCTGGATGTCCTTGTCCAGGATGCGCCCGGCCGGGGCCATGATGGTATCCAAATAGGTTTGACGGGATATGCTCTTTTTCTGGTCGGCGTACAGCGCTTTCCAATCCTGGGATCTTTTGCTTTGCTTGACCCATTCATTCCAGGATTCCGGATTGAATTTGCCGTTTTCATCCTGGAACATTTTCCACTTTTTCATTTGCTCCCAGGCCAAGCTGTCATTCACATCGAACTTGCGTTTTTGTTCCGCCAAAGTGATGAGCGCGGAATCCACCATCTGCTTCAACACCTTGTCCGCTTCCCCGCTTTTGTCGAGTTCCTGGTACGACGGGCGTTCTTGGCCGCGCCGGCCCTGGCTCTCGGCCACCCGGTCCAGATAGCCGCGGAATTCCTGGGCATACAGCGGCACCCCCCCCACCTTGGCGATCACCGCTTTTTCGCCATATTGGTTTTTCTTCCCAAAGTACCCGGAGCTGGGAAGGCCGAAAAAGAACACGAACGGCACGATCATGAACAACAACATGAACACCAAAATCGCCCGTTTATGTTTTCGCATTAAATCTTGCATCTTGGGGAAAATCCTTTTATATGCGGATATAGCCCGCCTGCCATAGAAGGACAAATACAGCGGGGTACTTTACCATACGAACGCCGGGGGGCGCAAACCGCCCCGCACCTGCGCCCGCGGGTATTGAAAGAAGGAACACCCGGAATTATCCCTGATACTCTTCGCCCGCGCCATGGTTCGCGACGATTTGGGCAATATCCCGTTTGGCTTGGGCGGCGAGGTCTTTGTCGGCGGCCACGGCTTCCCACCGGGCGAGGCCGTTTTCACTTTGGGAAATGCGCTGGCACACTTGAATCCAGTCCGGGGCAAGTTGCGTCTCGGCCGTGATGTCAAAGGGGAGTCCCCGGCGCATCAGGGTGGCTTCGAGATCATATCCGTTGGGCATGCGGCTGAGGGCTTGTGCTCCCAGGGATTCGAAATGCGCCTGAACAGCGTCGAGGGCCTCCGCGCGTTGGCGTTCGGAAGGGAATTTATACCCCCATTCGCGCTCCCGGCTGGTCTGTTCCTGGAGGCGGAACAACGCATTGAACCGCTCCGGGGATTCATGCCATACGCGGGCCGCCAAGAGGGCGATATACAAGGTATTCTCCGTGCAATAGCGGTTTCCATTGAGGGTGAACGCCTCATAGAAATGGGCGGATTCCTCCACCGTGCCGAACATGGCGGGATTGTCGAACAGGGCGTTCTTGATCTGGGAATGGCCATTGCGGATAACGTTCACGGTCACCCCGGATTGGGCCATCTCCATCACGGCGAGGGGATTGGATTTCAGGTCGGCGTACACCCCGAGGCCCGGCGCGTTGAACCGTTTGCGGATTTCAGGAAGCAGGGCGGCGTACACAAAGCTGGACGACAAGTACGCACCGTCCCCGCGATAGAAATCAATGCGGTCGCCGTCCCCGTCGAAAAAGGCGCCCATCCGAAATCCGCCCTGCCGCAACGTCTCCAAGCCTTCACGGATGACGTTCTGCTTAACGGGAGTCGGATCGCCCAGAGGAAAGGCGCCATCCGCCGTGAAATGAAGGGGAACCAGATCGGCCCCGGCGTGCG
This sequence comes from uncultured Nitrospirales bacterium, assembly GCA_964466925.1. Taxonomy (GTDB): domain Bacteria; phylum Hydrogenedentota; class Hydrogenedentia; order Hydrogenedentales; family CAILVY01; genus CAILVY01. Next base: position 5,639 of record CAYXPO010000169.1, on the reverse strand, counting down.
CAAACGCCAGCATCATTTCGCGGCCCGCCGCGCCATTAAGATAATCCTGGCAAAGCCGGAGGCCATGCAGGCTTCCGGGCGCCACGCCCGCCAATTCCATGCTGTAGGCGATGTAGTCTTCCGTCGGGTCATGGGCCGTAATGCGGCCCGCCCCCGAAGGCGCGCGCGCCCCTTCCATGTAGAGTTCCTTGATGCGGTCCAGCCCGCCTTCCGGGCCGATATGCTCCGCGATGGGCCGCACGCCGGGTCCGAGGATTTTTTGCCCGGTGTCATCCGCCGGGTTATGCGAAGCCCCGTGCATCACGGCGGCATATTCCGGGAATTGCATCGCCGCGAAATAAAACTCCGAGGTTGAACACACCCCGGGAATCACCACCACCGTGAACCCCGCGTTCGCCATTGTTTGCGCCGCCAGTTGCAGATAGCGCGGACCGCTCCGCCGCGCGTCATGCGCCATCACCACACCGGACACGCCCAGCACCTCCCGGAAATACACCGCCTCCGCCCGCGCCAGGCGGAGCGCCCGTTCCTCCGTCAACAAACTGGAATGTGTCCGGATATCATAGGCCCGGAACATGGAAATATTGAGATCATCGGTGGCCATTGCTCTGTCCTTGGGTATGGGGCGCGCGGCGCAAACCGTCCGGGCGCACAAACGGAATAAGTATCGGGATAATCCTCAACGGTTGCAAGAATTTGCCGCCATATTTGTCAACACCGTTGCATCAACCACAAAGGGTTCCAATACCGCGGCCAGCCGGTCCCCTTTTCGAGTAAAGGCATGCATGGCCCCGGCTTCAAGCGGAATGGGGTGTTGATCCCATTGGCCCGGCTCCCACTGCCAGACCAACCGCGCCAATTCCCCGTTGTTGGAAGGGAACCGGTTCCCGGATTCCAGATTGACAAGAAAACCATCGGGTGTGACCTTTCCGGTGACCGCACGCTTGGATACGGAGGCGGTCATGCCGGGGCGGGCTTCCTTCCAGGAAAATCCCTGCTGGGGACGGTCGTGCAATAGCAGGGCCACTCGGCCAAGCGAAATGCCATTCGGCGCTTCGTAGCGCAGCGCCACTTCGCCGGTGCAGGCCCTGTCCGCACGGTGAACCGCTTCGATGGAGCCGAACGTGAAGCGCACGCGGCTTCTGGGCAAGTATTGGTACCCGCCGGGAAGGGAGCCTTCGAGCGTGCCGCCGCCACACTTTACCTTCACGGGTACAATCCCGCCTTCGTCGTCGCCGGAATCGGGCACAATGGCCCACGCCTGCTCGCCCCCCAAGGTGCGCGACCAGGAGGCCTTTCGCTCGCCAAACCAGAATTCACTGTCCGCCGTGAAATTGGCGCCCGTAATCACCAGCAGGCGTCCTCCTTCGGCGGGGACATTGGGTGTCACGCTGAAAAGCACGGGGGAACCGAAAATGGGGCACGGTTTCGAGTCGGCCCCGTCCAGCACACCATCGCCGTCGGAATCCGGATTCCGGGGGTCCGTCTCGCCATCGTCCACACTCCCATTGCGGTTGGCGTCTTCCACGCCATCCGGCAACCCGTCGGCATCGGTATCCGGATTCTGATAATCGGTCTCCCCGGGGTCGGCGGTTCCATTGTCATTTGCGTCTTCCGTGCCATCGGGCAAGCCGTCCTCATCGCTGTCCGAATATTCCCGCCGGGCCCCGGCCAGCCAGGAAAACAACTTGCCCGCGAAGGCCCGTTCCTCCTCGCGGGCCAAGGCATCGCTTTCGAGCGGGGTGGGGGCCGCAAGAAGCGCGATCCGGCCCAAGCCATATTCGCGGGCCACGAATACCGCGCCCACACCGGGCACGCCGCCGCGTTCCAGGGCATACCCTTTCTCTGCCCCGATGGCACAACCATCGGTGATGAGGAAATCACGCCAATAGCGGACCAACCGCTTGTCGCCCGCCACTTCAAACCGGCCATCCACCCGCACATGCGTGTAAATGTGAATGGCGAGCGGACTCAGCCATTGGGCCAGCCCCCGCGAGGTCTCCCGCTCCAGGTAGTGCCCCAGAAAGAGCAGCGAGCCCCCTTGGGCGACATAATCCAACACCGCTTGCCGCGTGAGCGCCCCTTGGGCGGCGGCTTCCGCGCTCAACACCACCACGCTATAGGGATCAAGGGATTCATGATAGGGGCTGGCCGCCTCCCGATGCGCGAAATAATAGGGCGGGCCCGCCAGCAGGTCCGCCAAGGCGCCGAGTTTGTGCGGATCGGAGGGATCACGCAACGCGGCCTTCCGGTCCCCCGGCCATATCCAAAGGATGGTTTCCGGGGCCGGACGGCCCGGAATCACACTCGTCTGAATAACAGCGGTATTCCACGCCGCGCGTTCCGGGCCAGGGTTTAACTCCAGCCGGAGTTCACCGCCTGGAGCCTGCGCCCGGGCATACCGGGCCGGGTCCACCGCCATATAGACATATCCACTCCCCTGCCCGGCGAAGGGATATATGCGAAGCCATGGCATGGTGCGCTCATCAAACGACAGCTGCCAAGGGACGGACTCTCCATTATGCACTTGAATCCGCAGGGTCTGGAGTTCCCGTCCCGCCGCCTCCTCCCGGAATTCCACAAACGGACGCGTCTCCACCCAAGGGGTCGGGGTCAAAGGCTGCGGATCGGAACCATCGGGCAGGCCGTCCGCATCACTGTCGGGCGAATACGGGGAAGTTCCCAAGCGCAATTCATCCGCGTCGGACAAGCCATCCGAATCGGCATCCTCCGGAGGAAGAACGCGGGCGGGCACCGCCGCAACATCCGCCACCCAGCCGCTTTGCAGCATTACGCTATAGAGGAACGTTCCTTGAAGGGCATCCATGGCATGAAGCCGGTTGCCTTCCCCCACAAACAATCCTTCCGCCGTCCAGCGCACCACGCGAATGGGGTCTTCAAATTTAACCACCATGTCCCCGCGCGCGCCTTCCGGCCAGAGTTCCAGCCGGTTGTCGAGCGCCACCGCAACATCCCGCCCCTCGGGCGCGATGGCCAGATGGAACTGTTGTGAAACACCCGCAAGGGGATATTCCGCCAGCCGGACGCTCTTTTTATTTTCCACCTCAACGCACGTGGCTTGGGCAAAACCTGTGCCGCGCATCCGCGTGGCTGTCCAAACACGGGCATCGCCCGCCGGATACAGTGCCGTCTCGCTGGAGGCTCCCGCGCCCGGAATCTCAAGGGGGCGTCCCAATGATTGAAAATGAGCCGTATCGAAAACATGCAGCCACGAAACGGATTCCCCTTCCGGCGTTTTCAAGGAGAAGCCGGTGACCAGCACAAAAAGCCATGCCCCATCCCCGCTCAACGCAAGCCCCACAGGATGGGCCTCCGGCGCGATTTCCACGCCCGCCGCCAGTGCATCTTCCTGTTGTATGCGGCCCGTGCCGGCATTCCCGATCATCAAAGCAGGGACTTCCCGTTCTCCTTTGGCGTACAGCACCGCCACCCGTCCTCCATCCTCAAGGCAGGCCGCGCCAACGGGTTTTCCTTCAACCTCCCAGCGAAGGGCGGGCCGCGAGAAGGCCCCGTCCTTCTCCTGCGGCCACGGCCATAATTCCACCTTCCCCCGCAATGCCCCCCCCGGTGGGGTGCGCACACCCAGCAGAACAAGCCGTGGTCCTGTCTTTTCCCCGCCGTTGAGAAAACCCGCGGGCCATTCCCGCCACAAGGCTTCCGAAACATGCCGGGCGTTCAACATGCGGTCAAAGGGTGTCACCGCAAACAGGGAGCATGTGGTGGACACGTTTTTCACCGTGGGAAGCGAAGGCGTGCCCGTGCGGGCGGTGCAGGCCAGCACGCCGCGATAATCCGGGGTAAACAAAAGGGGCGCGGCGAGTTCCACCCCCTCAAGCGATTGAACGCCGGGAAGCGGTCTGCCCAATGGCATCGCCACGCTGTTCATATAAATGTGGGCCGCCTCACGCGCCGCGGAAAGCCCTTGGCTCACCACCATCACCTGCTGCGCCCCCGCATGCTCCAGACACAGCGGCACAACCGCCGCCAGGAACAGGATCAAGCGATATCGGGCAATTCCTCGTGGCATGAAGCCGCTTTCTGTTATCGAGCCGGTTTTCTTTTCTTCAATCGAGTGTACGGGAGCGTAAGGGGCGGATGCAATGCCTGTCAGCAATATACGATGACGGCATCCGGCGGGCAAAGCTGACGTTGAATGGCGAGATGAGTGAGGCAGCGCAGGCTGTCGGCTTCCTGGCTGCCCAGGCGGTAGTATACATGCGGCGGCGGGGAAACAAGCGCATTCATGCCTTCCTGCAGCGCCCGTGCAAAGATTCGCCGCATATCCGCATAGGGAGCCCCCGGACGGCACACCCAAACAAACAACACCATGGGCAATTCCGTGTGCGCGCGCCAGAGTTTGCCTGGATCGTAATGATACGGGCAGGCATCCATCGTCTGGGCGCCATCCTCCGGAAGAAGAACGGCCTCCGGGGGCTCGCCCATGGAAACAGACGGAAGACCAAGAAGAGTCAACCAATCCCGGAGGTGTTCCATGCCCGGCTCAATATGGAGGGAAGAAATCTGTTCCAGTGTCACGCGGGAATGGAGAACCCCACAGCCCGTTTCCTGTTCCGTAGCCAGCCCAATGCCGGGAATCACCCGGCGGGCCGGGGGGGTGAGCGCCGCGAACGGCGGCAGCAGCGCCGCGTCCAGCCTTCCCTCCTCAAACCGTTCCCGCAATTTCTGAACCGGCAACTCAACATACTGCACCGCGGGCGATTCCGCCAATCCCGCCACCAACGGGCGAATACAGGCCAGAGGCGGCGCGCCAATTCGGATACGATGTATTTCCATCCTGTTCATCATTCCCTATTCTCAACCCTGAGTTCATGCCATTACAAGCATGGCCATTGACCCCGTAATATACAAACCCGTGCCCGTTCCGTCATACTATGCCTGCGGGCCGTTCCCGCGCGAAACCAACATGGAGAGGCCACATGCTCGCCCTGCTGCTCAACATCCTATTGCTTACCGCGGAAGAACCCGCCGAAAAACAAATCGCCCTGAACGAAATCCATCTGCGCGACCCCTTTGTGCTGCCCGTGCCCGAAGAGAACACGTACTACCTTTTCGGCACGGGTTTTCAAGGGCTTCCGGGTAAACCGGGCTTTGCCGCCTACTGGAGCTCCGATCTCATCACCTGGCATGGCCCCCGCGCGGTGTTCCGGCGTCCGGAAGGATTCTGGGGCGACCGCGATTATTGGGCCCCGGAAGTACACCGCTATCAGGGTAAATATTACATGTTTGCCTCATTCTGCGCGGAGAACGCCGTCCGCGCCACCCAGATTCTCGCGGCGGAAACGCCCGCAGGACCCTACCGTCTCCATAGCGCGGGCCCGGTCACGCCCAAAGCGTGGTTCTGCCTGGACGGCACGCTGTATCTCGATCCGGAAGGAAAACCCTGGATCGTGTTCTGCCATGAATGGGTGCAAATCCATGACGGCGAAATCTGCGCGCAACGCCTCAGCGAAGACCTGTCCCACGCGGAAGGCGAACCCAAAACACTCTTCAAAGCCACCGATGCGCCCTGGGTGGGGGAAATGGGCTTCGGCACGGAACGCACCGGTTTCATCACCGACGGCCCCTTCCTCTTCAAAAGCAGGGTCGGTGCGCTCCTG
>CAYXPO010000168.1:782-8739 GCA_964466925.1 uncultured Nitrospirales bacterium | reverse complement strand
AACGGAATCCTCGGCCCTGATGGGGATGCGGACGGGGATGGTTTCACCAACCGCCAAGAGTACAACAGTGTTCCCCCCCAGGACGCTCGCGCCTATGTGGCCGCCGCATTGGATCCCGGCACCCATCAAACTCCGGGAGAGGGCGAAGGGGAAGGTGAAGGGGGCGTGGAAGGTGAAGGCCCCGCCGAAGGCGAGGGGCAGGACGGCGGGGAAGGCGAAGGCGCGGTCGAGGGTGAAGGTACAGCCGAGGGCGGTCTGCCATCCCTGGAACATAGTGCCGACCCGGATGGCAATGGCATTATCAGCCTGTCGGAATTGCTGCGGGTCATTCAGTTCTTCAATTCCGGCGGGTTCCATTGTCAGGCTGGAACGGAAGATGGCTATGCACCGGGGCCGGGCGATGAATCCTGCCTCCCCCACAGCAGTGATTATAATGAACAGGACTGGCACATAAACCTTTCGGAATTACTGCGCCTGATCCAGTTCTTCAATTCCGGCGGTTACCATGCTTGTCCCGGTGAGAACACGGAAGACGGCTTCTGTCCGGGCCTTGATTAACCCATAGACACTGCGCAAATTGATAATAGTGCGGCTGGCAACCGGTGTTAGCCGCATTTTTTTTGTTTTTCATTTGCTGGCGTGCCTGGATCGTGTATACTTGGGATAACGAGGTGGTGCGGATACGCACAAGAGCAGAGAATGAGAATGACAACCAGCCTTAAGGAGGCATACACATGTTACACGGAAATTTCGTCCCGCAGTATTTCAGTCAAGCCCTGACCGGCATGCTTGTTTTTCTGGGAATGGCGTTTCTATTTACCCCTTTGGCTCAGGCCCAATGTGAAGGCAATCTCTTGCAGAATTCCGGTTTTGAATCGGGGCCGAACGTGAGCTGGGCGGATACTTCGAGTTCCTCGGTGGAAATTATTCAAGCCACCGTGGCCTCCTACGAAGGAAACTACGCGGCGTGGTTTGGAAATGCGGGCCCCGGTGTAACGTGGCAACTGCAACAGACCGTCCAAATCCCGGCCACGCTAAACGCCGTTTTGGAGTTCTATTTACGGACTGTGTCCATCGCCGCGGGAGATATATTCCAGGTCCAAATAGATGGCGCCACACTGTTTTCGATGAGTGACAGTTCTCCCGGCTATGCCTCGTATACGCTGATTTCGCTGGATGCATCCCCGTATGCCGATGGCCAATTCCATCTGGTGCGTTTTATGGGGACCATAGCGGGCAATTTTCTGGTGGACAACGTCTGCCTGCGCACACAAGGCCCCCCCTGCACGGTCCTGATTGATTTTGACAATGTCACGGCCCCCGGCTTGTTCGCTGATGCCACGCACCTTACAGACATCTACACACAAATGTATGGGGTGACTTTTCAAGGCCCTGGGGGGAACGACGGCGGCGTGATTTTGACCAGCAATTCCTGGGGGTCCGTCACCGGGGAAAGTGTCCCGAATTTCCTGGCGTTCGACACATACGGCACGCTCTCCGATGGCGGTACCGCGCAGGGGCCGGAGACCGTGTACTTCCGGTCCCCGGTGGACGGCGTCAGCATGAAAGTGGGCACCGGCACGGGCGGCAACGCCACCATCGAGGCCTATAATACCAGCAGCGAGCTTATCGCCACGCAAACCATCCCTCTGGGATTTTCGATGCAACCGGTGGCCCTTTCCGGTCCAGGGATTAAATACCTGTCCATTTCGTTCACCGATTCCACTTTTTTACTGGATGATCTGTGCATTTATGGGGATCCCAATGCGGAATCCTGTTCGGACACCTCCTTTTTCAGTCAAAAACCCTTCAGCCCATGGGAGACATGGGATGGGCTTCCCAGCAACACGGGAAACGATCCGATTATCTATGAAAATTTCTCCGGACTCTCCAAGGCCATCCAACGCGTCCGGTGGTGGGGGTTTGGCGTGGTGCCGGGTTTTACCGATTGCACGCCCCCGGGCAGTTCGTTTGAAATTTCGCTATGCTACGACAATGGCGGCCTGCCCGGATACCCGTTTTACACGGAAACCGTGAAGGCCTTGATGTATGAAACCGGACGGGTGTTTGCCGGTTCGGACAACTTTCGCGAATTTCGCTTTGAAGCGGATCTTGCCAATCCGCAAAGCATCACCAACGGGTGGATCATGATCAAGGGCCTGGGCGATTTTGCCACCTGCGGCTTCTATTGGCTGCTGTCGCCCGAGGGGGACAATCTCTCCGCCACCGCCGATGAAGCCGGGACAACCTTCACCGCGAGAACGCTCAATTTTTCCCTTTGCCTGGACACTGGCCCGGGATTCAGGGAAGAATGTGCGTGGGACTCTGCTTTTTCGCAACGGCCCTTCGCCCCAAATTCCGTCTCGGAATATGGGAACTATTACTTCAGCAGTCAGGCGCTGGGGTTTACCGCCTACGAGAACTTCTCCGGGCTCACTTGGCCCGTGAAGCATGTCTCGTGGTGGGGCATTGATTATTCCACCTCCTACAGCCTCTGCTTGCGCACCACGGGCGACTTTACCATCACCGTCTACAACGACGACGCAGGACAGCCGGGCAGTTCCGTGCTCCAGGAAACCTTGACGCCCACCCGCACGGAAACCGGGCGGCAATGGTTTGACGGGGTGAACTATTTTCCCGAATACCGCTATGAAGCGGAATTGACCGGGCAGATTGACCTGACGGAGGGCTGGATTTCCATCTACGGCAGTAATGAAGACGGGGTCTGCGGGTTTGCATGGGCCGTATCGCCTGTGGGCGATAAGCTGTTTTACACTCAGCAGGGCAACAATCCCCCTATGAGTCAGGCCGGCTCTTCCGACCTGAGCCTTTGCCTCGATAGCTATACGGGGCCGGAACAATTCTGCATGGACAGAAGTCAAGCCGGTCAAATCCCGGATGATCCCCGCAATACAGGGGTGGCTTCCGTACCGAGCGGAGACGATAGTAACAAGCTTGCCTATGAGAAATTCACCGCCCCTTGGCCGATCACCAGCCTCCGGTGGTGGGGGGGAGCCCTCGGGCTGGGCTGTTCCGGCTATCAGATCGCATTTTATGAGGATGACGGCGGGCAGCCCGGAAACCTTGTTTACCAGGAGCAGGTTGAGGCCTCACAGGAACTCACGGGAAGAACCTTCTTTGGCGGCAGTTTGGTCGAATACCAGTTCGACGCCACATTGGCCACCCCGGTAATTCTGTTTCACGGCTGGGTGTCCATTGCGGGGCTGAGCGGTTCCGGGTGTGGCTTTGCATGGCTTACCTCCCCTTGGGGGGATGGATACTCATATTCGCAAACCCCGCCGGAATCGGGACCCTTCACCGATCTGGGCCGCGACTTGGCCCTGTGCCTGGGAGCGGACACAGGACCCGCACAAACCTGTGCGCCGCATGTCATGACAGGGCAGCCCAGCATGGACCCCCTCACTCCCGGGGTTAATGGCTGGTTTAGCGACGAATTGCTGAATTATGCCACGTATGAGAATTTCTCAGGACTTGGGGACTCCATTACAGACCTTTACTGGTGGGGCGTTGAATATAATTATGGCCTGTGCACCCGTACCAGCAACACCTATCAAATTACGTTTTATGAAGACAATGCGGGCCAGCCGGGCGCCATGAGCACCCAATCCATCGTCACGCCCAAGCGAACCCCGACCGGACGAATCTTCTCTTTTGGTGATTCGTATCCCGAATACCTGTTCCATGCACGGTTGTCCGCCCCGGTGAATCTTCCTGCGGGATGGGTGTCCATCCTGGGCATCGGCGATGCCGCCTGTGGCTTTGCTTGGTTGACGTCGTCCGAGGGTGACAACCTGTCCTTCCAGGGGCCCGTTTCCGGCGGAATTACCGTTACAAATCACTCGAATCTCAGCCTGTGCCTCAGCCATGAAGAAGAATTGTGCACAGTCCTGCTTGATGGTGCGCAGGAAGTGCCCCCAAGCGGCAGCACCGCCGCCGGCACGGCCATCTTCTCCCTGCTCCCGCCGGATACCGTGCGGCTGACGGTCATCCATGACGTGGCAGATCCCACTGCGGCGCACATTCATTCAGGGGCGCCCGGGGTGAGCGGCCCCGTGGTCCTCGATCTGGGCGCCGCACTTAGCCCCATTGAAATAACGATGACGCTGGCGCAATATGCCGAATTCTCCACAGACCACTATGTAAATATTCATAGTATGGTTTTCCCGGAGGGCGATATCCGTGGCGATATTGCCTGTTTGCCCATTGAAGGGGAAGGGGGGGTGGAAGGCGAAGGCGCGGTCGAGGGTGAAGGCGCGGTCGAGGGTGAAGGCGCGGTCGAGGGTGAAGGCGCGGTCGAAGGCGAAGGGGCCATCGAGGGTGAAGGCGCCATTGAGGGCGCGGTTGAGGGCGAAGGTGCGGTCGAAGGTGAAGGTGGTGTCGAAGGTGAAGGTGCGGTCGAAGGCGAAGGCGGAGGCGAGGATGGTTTCTTAACGGCGGACCAGGATCAGAATAATCTGATCAGTCTTTCCGAACTCCTCCGCGTGATCCAGTTCTTCAACTCGAATGGATTCCATTGTGAAGCAGGCACGGAAGACGGGTATGCTCCCGGACCAGGTGATACGGCATGTGATCCGTACGACAGCGATTACAACCCCCAGGACTGGCGCATCAGCCTTTCCGAATTGCTGCGTGTGATCCAGTTCTTCAATTCTGGCGGGTATCATTACTGCCCCGGTGAAGCCACCGAAGACGGTTTCTGCCCTGGACTGTAATAATCATTGAAGGGAAGTTTGTGGGCGGATGAACCAACAGGTTTATCCGCCCTTTTTCAATAAAATTGCTCTCCTGAAACAAGGTGGTGAAGCCTTGGGAAGCATGGGATAGTGGCTAAGCATACATCCGTGCAATGAAGGCATAGACAGGGTATGGCCCCATGCAAATCGCGTTTGCCCGTGACGGAACATGAACCGGACCAGTAAACCCAGTTCATTTCGGCATCCATGTCGGCGGCGGCAGGCCGGCAGGCCGTTGGCATGCGCAACCATTTCCGCACTACATGCAAATGACGGCAGCGGTTTTTTTACTTGAAACACCGGTGTCTCTTGATTATCTTCAATAGCGTTAAACGGAGAGAACTATGCGTTCATTATTTGTTACCCTCTTGCTGTTGGTTCCGCTGTTCTTGGCCTCCTGCGCCCATGTGCAAAAAACGCCCCCCTTGGCGTTCGATGTGGTGGACACCGGCCCGGTCCCGCCGGATGTACCCTTAATTCAGCCATGGCGTACGGTGCCCCTGGATCCGGAATATGGAGGGGGATGGGTGGTTGCCGGAGACTTGAATGGCGATGGCGTGGTGGATATCGTCAGCGCCCAGAATCACAATGTGGAGGACACGCACTACACCAGCGCCGCCGCCGCCCAACGGCTTGACGGCTCCGTGATGTGGCGCTGGGGGGATCCGAAGACGGGCCGGAAAAACCTGCATCATGACGTGGCCCTCCAGATTCATGACTGGGACGGCGACGGACGCAAGGAAGTGGTGCTGCTGGCGGACGGATGCCTTGTGGAACTCGATGGAGCCACGGGACAAGAACGGCGGCGCCTTTCAATTCCTCAAGACGCTTCGGATTGCCTGACGTTCTGCGATCTTTCGGGCGTGGGCCGGCCCACCGATTTTCTGGTCAAAACACGGTACACCGCCCTCTGGGCCTATGATCGCACAGGGAAATTGTTGTGGCAAAGCGAACTGCCGGGCGGATACCGGACCGCCCATCAGGCGCGTCCGTTCGACCTCGACGGGGATGGCCGTGATGAGATCATGGCCGGCTATAGCCTGCTGAATCACAAAGGCGGGTTGATTTGGACCTTCACGTCCCAGAAAACCAATCTTGAAAAGGGCCATCTCGATTGCGCACGCATCGTGCGGCAGGGGTCTTCGCCAATATCCACACGGATGGTGCTGACCTGCTGCGGCGCAAACGATATTGCCATGGTGGACGGGAACGGGAAAACCATATGGGAGATCACTGGACACCATTTCGAGTCCATACAGGCCGGCACTATTCTCCCCAAACCGCGCGGCCCCCACATACTCGTGGATATTGACCATACCCCGCGCGGGGAAAGCGACCTGTGGATATTGGACCGGAAAGGAAATCTGTGTGGAAGAATCCGGGGTGAATATTGCCGCCACCACGCCCTGATTGACTGGAACGGCGACGGGTTGGAGGAAATCGTGGTTGGCCACAGCGGGGCCATGTATGGTCCCGAGGGCCGCCGCATCGCGACATTGTCGGCCCCCATTGATGCCGGTGTACTGCTTTTGGGTGATTTTACGGGAGACGGCATTTGCGATGTGGCCCGGGGAAACCCCAATGTTCTGTACATCTACCAAAATGAATCCACACGCAAACCGCGCACACCAGCCCCTCTCGGCACCCCGTTGAACAGCACTTATTACTAACCTGGATTTCTCACAAGATATCCCCTGCGTCTTTCCAAATGGCAGAACGCACGGCCAAGCCCGGAGACGGCCTTGACCGTGCCACGCAGTACAATTTGACGTAAAGCCAACACCCCTTTTTCTCCTTTGCGGCATGGTCAATCCGCCGGAGAAGGATTGGCCGTGCATTCTTTTGCAAATCGCCTCCAAAGGCAATGTGGGACTCGTAACGAAAATCGTGAATTAGGGTTGGTGAAGAATTCGGGCTGAATCGTTACCGGGGGGCCTTTTTCGCAGGCGCGGGCAAGGGAACCACCAATACCGGGCAATTCGCCTTGCGCACCACTTTTTCCGTGACGTTTCCGAAAATCACGTTTTCCAGCGCACTGTGACCATGCCTTCCGAGTACTATGAGGTCCGCTTGTATCTCTTTCGCAAATTCGAGGATCTTGAGGTAATCCCGTCCGATGCGCATATGCACGCAAAAATCCACCGAGCCGGGCACGCGCGGACGGTAGGTTTCCGCGATCTTGGCGTCAATCGCGTCTTTCGCCTGCTGGTCCACATTGTCGTTTTCGTAGATGTACGTCTTCCAGAACTGGGCATCCGGTTCTGGCACGACATGGAGCAGGTGAAGCGTGCATCCCGGCCGCCGCGCCGCCGCGTCCACCGCGTATTCAAAGGCAAAATCGGCGTTTCCCGAGAAATCGGTGCAAAAGAGAATGCGCCGGTACGGGCCTTCGGGGAATGTTGTGTCGCTCATTAACTCATCCTCCGTTGCAAGAAATCGCCTGTCTTACTTGGACAAGGCCGGCAGGAACAGCGCTATCTGCGGAAACAAGATTAACAGTATGGACGCCGCCACCAGCGCCCACAAGAACGGCACGGAGCCCCGAAATACCGTACTCAACGGAATATCGCGCTCCATGCCCGCCACCACATATACATTCACGCCCACGGGGGGCGATATCACGCCCATCATCGTCACCACCACGATGATCACGCCGAACCAGATCGGATCATAGCCCAGCTTGGTGATTACGGGGTAAAAGATGGGCACGGTCAACAGCACCAGCGCGAGCGCATCCACGAAACACCCCGCTATCAGGTAGAAGAAGATGATGCAGCCGATGATTGACCATCCCGGGAGCGGCAGATTGCCCAGCCATTCCGCCAACGCAAAGGGAATTCGCGTCCGCGCCAGGAAATGCCCGAACATGACCGCGCCCGCCACAATAATCAACACCATGCACGAGGTCCGCACCGTTTCCAGCAAGGCGCGGGTCACCATCTTCACCGTGAGCTGCCGTTTGACCGCCGCGATAAACAGGCTGCCGGCGGCCCCGACGGCGGCGGCTTCCGTGGGCGTGAAATACCCCAAAAACATGCCGCCCATCACCACAACAAACAATACAATGGTTTCGGAAACCCCCGCCAGCGAGACAAGCTTTTGCCGCCACGTGGTGTGGGGACCCGCCGGACCCAGGGCCGGGTTCCGCCTGCAACTGATATAGATGGTGACGCAAAACAGGAAGGCAATCATAAGCCCGGGCA